>NZ_JAGGQS010000070.1:0-36368 GCF_018613175.1 Bacillus sp. ISL-47
CCTTTTTGTCTACAAACTGAGACCATCATTTGATGGTCTTCTTCTTTAACTAAGGCTCTTTTCTTAAAGTTTGTTGCTTTTAATGATACGATAAAATAATAATAGGAAGTTTTTGAAACCTATCCAAAAAAATAAGCGTCTAAATTTATAAAGGGGCGATATTGTTTGAAGTTATTTAAGTATCTTATTGTTTTTATAGGGATATTCTCAATTTTTATAGTAGGCTGTTCAAATGAAAGTTCAAACAAACTTCAAAATGAAGGAAACAAGATTTTAGTAGAAAAGCGTGTCGGGGAAGAAAATAAATATGAACATTATAAAGAAATTACCGATGATAGTACAGTTCGAAAAGCCAAAGATATACTTAAGAACATAAGTTGGGAAAATGCAGAAGTAAGTATGGCATACCCTCCACATTACAAATTCCATTTCGTAGCCGACAATGAACAATCGGGGTTGATTTATGACCTATGGATTAGCCCTAACAAAGATAAGGTGGAACTCGTTATAGAAGGTGAAGGCAAATATGTCCAATTAAACAAGAGTAAATCGGCACAACTGTTTGAGACAATTATAGGAGTAAAATTATCTGAAGTAGAGTAAATAATGCAAAGCATAGTAAATTGACCTCTTAATTGAGGTCTTTCTTATGCACTCCTTAGCATTTCAACCGTAGTTTGATTAGATTTTGACATGCTAAAATAAAGCATTTGCTCCACTCGTTTATCAAATGCTAAATTTTTCCCAATATCAAGCCAACGGAACCAGTAGAGGTAATTATCCAAGTATTTTGTTGCCACTCCTCTAAAACGCTCCATCCAACCTTTCAAGCGATTATGAAAGTTATTAACGTGTTGAATATGGTAAATCCCTTTCTTTACACGTACTTTTTGTCGTTCGTTAACCGTTTCGTGCTGTAATCCTTTCATCTTGGCGAACTTTTTATAATTCGTTGCTGTGTCTGTGCATAACAAAGCAGACGGGTGAATATACTCACCTATCACAGTATCAATTTCCTCGGCTCTTACACGACCTGTACCTGCTTTCCGAGCAATTACGCTACCATTGCGGTCTTGTGCAACTACAACAGCAATTTTAAGGTTAGAAATCCCTCTTTTTTCGTCTTTTTCTCCACGCTTTTTGGCTTTCCTATGAGTGATTTCTCTGCCTTTCATAGACTCACGAAAAAAGGTTTCATCACTCTCAACGATACCTTGCAGTTGATTAAAGCCAAGACTTCCTAATGCGTTCAAGATTTTATGCCTCCAATAAAAGGCAGTAGAAATGTGTATTTGGAGTTTTTTAGCGATTTTTGGTAGGGTATATCCTTCCACCATTAGTTCAATGTATTTTACCCATTTTTCGGGGTAGCGAGAGCCTGAAAATGGAGTATTTGTCAGTTCATTGAAAGATTTCCCACAATCATTACATAGATAGCGTTGTCTTGAACAATATTTACCGTTTCGTTTAACCGAAGTGCTACCACAATGAACACAGCCCAAACCAGAAGCAAATCGGGCTTCACGAATACTTTTGAGTAGTTTAGTAATTTTATCTGGTTCATCTGGAAACAAGTCCTGTTTCATTGCATTAAATAAAGCTATTTGTTCTGATTTAGTTAATTCGCTGAAATCTTCATATATGTCTTTCCACATACTCGAACGCCTCCTGAATGCCCATTATATCAGCCTTTTAACAGTATGATCAAGAAAGCCACAATCTATACGAAAACAGCCTTAACTAAAGAACCCTATAGTTAAGTAAAACCTTTACAATCTAATCCTAACTATTCTCAATTAACTTTTTTATCGCACACACTACCACTTCCGGTTCGTCATTTTGTATATAGTGAGCACTGTTAGCAATTACCAATTCTCCATTTGAGGACATTTCAAGAATCTCTCTCTGCATTTCATTCCATAACTCTTGTGATTCCATAGAATAATGAGCTTTCTTACCAGCTGAAAGAACAATTAATGGTACATTTAATTTTTGTCTAGTTTCTTTTAACTGCTTTAGACTTTCCATAAATTCGTCATAATTTCCTTCGTAAACGAATTGCTTGTTATATGCTTGTTGAAAATCTTGTGACATAGTAGGGAGAAATCGTTCTCTGTAATCTTCGGGCGTAGAGTCAATCAAGACTAGTCCACAAACTTCATTTGGATATTCTGTAGCAAACATCCGCATATTAACTCCACCAAATGAATGACCTACTAATATGTAGGGAGGTTTAATCTTGGCTTCACTAAGTAGTTCCTTTAATTCTTTTACCATTTCACGGCTGGTTCTGGGATTAGAACTTGTTTCACTTTTCCCAAGTCCAGCTCTATCATAGATTAGTACACTAGAGAGCATTGAAATCTCCCTTAATACTGAATTCCAAGCCTTAGAAAAGTCTCCATATCCAGCATCCATTATGACTGTTGGCTTTCCATTATTTTCTCCCACCAATTTAGCATATAGTTTACATTTACTTATTTGTATAAACATTTCCTTATCCATTAGTTCATTCCTCTCGTTGGGCAACCTCATTAGTTAAAATTTAACAACCTATCACTTCTTATTAAACTAAACTCCCCGATAGTTCAACAACAAACTTCAATAACAAAAACGCTAATTCTCCATTCTAGTCATTCATTAAAATCAATGTTGTTGTCTTTAAACCCGTTTTCGCAATCTCTTTGAATCGTTTGTCACGAATTGGATGCCTTTCCTGACTCCAGAATCTATGATTTTTTCCTTAAATCTTCTAAAGGGACCCTTTCCCTTGATTCCCCTAACAACTTAATTCGAATAAAAAAACCACCAATGCAAATGCATCGGCAGTTTTTTCGTGAAACATACCTGTGAAACAAGAAAATTCGGGTGGTACCTGGTACTATATCTGCACTTTAGTTATTATTTATTATAACCAGCTTCATCTCCGTCATTTCTTCGATGGCGTATTTGATGCCTTCGCGTCCGACTCCGCTTTCTTTGACGCCGCCGTATGGCATGTGGTCGACGCGGAAGGTTGGGATGTCGTTGACCAGGACTCCGCCGACGTGCAGCTTTTTGGTGGCGTCCATGGCGGTGCGGATATTTTCTGTGAAGATGCCTGCCTGGAGGCCGTAGCGGGAGTCGTTGACCAGTTCAATGGCATCCGCCACAGAATCCACTTTGTTAATTAAAACAATCGGAGCGAACACTTCCTGGCAGGAAACCTTGGCAGCTGGCTCCACATCAAGCAGCACAGTTGGCTTCAAAACAGTCCCTTCGCCGGTTCCGCCCAAAGCGACCTTGGCGCCATTTTGCTTGGCTTCCTCGATCCATCCCAGCGTCCGCTCCACTTCCTTAGGAGCGATTAAAGCAGAAACATCCGTTTCCGGATCTAAAGGATCTCCCACCTTCAGCTTCGCAGCGGCTTCCACAAACTTCTCTACAAAGCGATCATAGATCTCACTATGCACGTAAACTCTCTGAAGCGAAATGCATACCTGTCCCTGGAAAGCAAATGACCCTGTGACACAGCGAGGAATGATCTTTTCCACATCCACACCCTTATCAACAATCAAGGCTGCATTAGATCCCAATTCAAGGGTTACATGCTTTAACCCTGCCTTATTGCGGATGCCAATCCCCACTTCAGGGCTTCCCGTAAAAGAAATCTTCTTCACGCGACCATCCTTAACCAGCTTTTCCCCTACTACTGAACCGCTGCCCGTCACAACATTAAACGCACCCGCTGGCAGTCCGGCTTCCTCCAATAGCTCAGCAAGAAAATAGGCAGAAAGCGGTGTCTGCCCTGCAGGCTTCAGCACAACTGTATTACCTGCTGCAATTGCAGGGCCCACTTTATGCGCCACCAGGTTCATCGGAAAATTAAACGGCGTAATGGCCCCAATCACACCAAGCGGCTCTCTCACCGTGTAGGCTAACCTTCCTTCCCCGCCAGGAGCAGCATCCATTGGAATTGTTTCTCCATTGATTCTCTTCGCCTCCTCAGCAGCAAATTTGAAAGTCTGCACCGTTCTAGCAATTTCGCCTTTAGCCGTGGTAATCGGCTTGGCTGCTTCCAGTGCAATGATTTTGGCAGCTTCATCCGAGCGCTGATCCAATAAGCCGGCAAGCTTTTCAAGAATACTCGCACGCTGATGGCTTGGCATCTCCGCCATTTTGCTTCTTGCCTGATAGGCAGCTTCTATAGCAAGGTCAACCTCCTCCACTGTTGCCTGTGGAATCTCGGCAATCAACTCTCTGCTATAAGGAGAGTAAAGTGATGTATATTCCTTCGCCTCTACCCACTCGCCATTAATATATAACTGCTTTTTCGCTTTATTTTTGACCGTCATGTCCTAGCCTCCCAGCTTCAATAATGAAGAAGAGTGCCTTACACACTCTTCTCTCTTAATCTCTTATATGCCTTGTTCTACAGAGTAGATGGAATCATGAAGAATCTCTACCAGACGATCAATCTCCTGCTTGTTAATCGTCAGCGGCGGGGCAAAGACAAGAATGTCCATTCCATCAAAAATGACTGATCGGATAATGAGCCCTCGTTTTGCGGCTTCCGTTACAACAGCCGGCGCAAACTGGCCCTTTTCACTCTTAAGCTCGACAGCGCCAATTAATCCAAGCCCTCTCACTTCTGAGACAAACTCTCTCTCACCCTGGATCCACTTAAAGCCCTTCAGCAATTCCTCTCCCATTTTCCTGGAATTCTCTATTAGATTCTCATTCTCGATAATCTCAATATTCTTCAATCCGACTGCACAGGCCATTGGATGACCGCTGTACGTATAGCCATGCAAAAGGGTACCGGCTGAAAGCTCCTTGAAATCCTCATGCATCTTCTTCGAGAACACGACTCCGCCAAGCTGGGCATAGCCGCTTGTAACGCCCTTGGCAAAGCACATCATATCCGGCGTTACACCATAATGCTCGATTCCGAAATATTTTCCTGTTCGGCCAAAGCCAGTAATGACTTCATCCGTAATAAACAAAATATCAAACTCACTGCAAATCTTCCTTACTTCCTGAAAATAACCGTCTGGAGCGATATGGACACCGCCCGCCCCTTGGATCGGCTCTGCCACAAAGGCGGCAATGGTCTCGGGACCTTCCGCTTCAATCGTTTCCCTTAACGCTTCAGCAGATAGGTTCTCCGTATAATAAAAGTCCGGTGCCAGTGAATTCGTGAAATCCCGGAATGGCTTTAGGCCTGTCGCACTGGTCGCTCCCATCGCTACCCCATGGTAGGATTTCTTCCGGGAGATGATTTTCTTTTTGGAAGGCTGGCCCTTTAAAATCCAATAATGGCGTGCAAGCTTATAGGCTGTATCATTCGCTTCCGACCCGCCAGAGGTAAAGAAGGTGGCACTTAAATCCCCAGGTGCAATCTCAGCGATTTTCGCCGCTAACCTGATCGCCGGTTCATTGCTGAAGGTTGCGAAGCACGAGCTGAACGCCAGCTGGTTCATCTGCTCCATTGCCGCCTGCCCCAGCTCAGTCCTGCCGTGCCCAACATTCACATTCCATAAGGAGGACATCCCGTCAATCACCCGATTGCCCCTCACATCTTCAAGAAACACCCCTTCCCCTTTTGTAAAAATAAAGGCCGGACCCTGTTCCTGCTGCTGCTGGATTGGGGAAGTCGGATGCAGAAAATGCTTTTTATCCAGTTCTGCCAGTTCCTGATATAAAGCTGCAGTCTTGCTCATTGAAATACTCTCCTTTACTTCATATTTTTACATGCCTAACTTGACAATAAAATAACCCCATAGAACAACAGAGATGACAATAAAGGAAACAGCAACTGTTAACGTTTGCTTGTATTCTCTTTTTAGCTCGGCAGCTCCGTTGTGTTTGGCCAAAATCTTTTGGATCGTCACAGTGGAAAGACGTGTTTCTTTAATCTTCTGGTAATAACCCAGCTCATAATCAGTAGGTTTTGTTATAAACCCGACGATGATTAATGTGAGAACAGAAACGATAATCGCCAGATAGAAATTATCAAATCCAACCGGGAAGGTGATCATTTCATACCTCTTCAATTCACCGAAAACAATAAAGGTGATAATTCCGGCAAGCATGCTCGCTGTTGCCGCTTTACTGCTCATCCGCTTCCATTCCAGGCTGCCAATGATCGTCGGCATCCAGGAAACCGCAAAGATGGAACCGGCATAAATGGAAATCCAGAAGATGGATGAAGGCTGAAGGATAGCGATAATACAAACAACGACTGCCACAATGACCTGGGCACCACGTCCAATTAACATGCTTTTCTTCTCATCAAAATCTTTATGCAGAACGTTCTCAAATAAGTCCTTAGCAAGCGCAAATCCTGTTAAAACAAAAAGCGTGGAAGCAGTCGACATAATCGATGCCATCAATCCCGCCAAACCAATTCCAGCTAAAGCAGGCGGCGTATAGTCCATCATCCCAACGATAAATACGCGGTCAGCCGGATCAATGCCAGGCTGAAGGACCATCATGGCTGCAGCAGCAATGAACACAAGTAATTGCATAAATGGGGCGAAGAACACACCAATGACCGCAGTCTTCAGGATAACAAAATCATTTTTCGCCGGGAATACACGGGATACAAGGGATGGCGTACATCCAAAGAAAAGAATCCACATTAAAAATTGTGAAAATACCCAGCCAAACGGACGATCTGCACCGCCATTTACACCATAATAACCCGGGATGACTTCCCCTAAGTTCTTGATCTGGTCCAGGCCAGCCTGTCCGATAATAAGCGGTGAAATGACAATCGCGATCGTCAGCATTGTAAAGAACATCAACGTATCTGTAATAACGACTCCGTACATGCCGCCCATCGCACTGAAAATTAAAAGAGCTAAAGTAAATAATAATATTAGAACAGGGAACGGAATATTTAAAATCTCGGATAGAATCACACCCGCCCCGATTAATTGAACCACTCCATATCCCAACAAACCGATTATCATAATGGAAGTCGCGATGACAGTTACCCATTTATTCTGGAAACGTTTTTCAAAAAAGTCCGGAAGTGTCTGGCATTCCAAGGCCTTTAATTTTCTTCCTACATAAATAACAGCAAATAATGTTCCCAGCCAGGCTCCATAAGAACCGAATCCGGCATGGGCAACAGGTCCTTCATTGTAGATCATGCCTGCAAGGCCTAGCAGTGTTACCGCACTTAAATAGGTAGCTGCCAGTGTACCGACAATCAAGACAGTCGAACCTTTTTCCCCCATGACATAGAAATCATCTTTGCTTTTTACAAATCTCGTTACGATGATTCCAGCAATAACATAAACAGCAACGACAACAAAAAATATGATTTTCTCCATCCTAAACCTCCTTCGTTATGCCATCATGAATGGGATTCGCCGGAGTGTCTTTCTCTTCTTCCAGCTTTTTTATGGTTGGCAAGTATTCTTTCTTTAAAATCCACATCACAATTCCTGCTGATATGATCGTCGTCGCGATCGCGTTACCGAATAATAACCATAATCCTGGATTCATCATTTCAACCCCCATTTGGATGGCGGAAAAAGGGCAGAAGCCCACTTCCGCTCTTTCTTTTAAGCTGTTTTCGCAAACTTTGTTGCTATTTAAAATAGTTGTGGGAGTGGTTGATTTCCGCTCCAGGATGCTCGCTTTCCGCGGGGCGGGCGGTGAGCCTCCTCGGTGCGCAGCACCTGTGGGGTCTCACCTGTCCCACTCCTCCCGCAGGAGTCTCGCACCTTGCGCTCCAATCAACCAACCTTATTTATCAACACAGCCTATTCGTTATACTGGCACCACTTTAATAGGAAAGCTGCATAGGTTTTCGTGACTCGTTTGACACTTTCCAAATCCACCCATTCATCAGGGGCATGCAGGTTTGCGCCTGTTGGCCCGTAGCAGGTGGAAGGAATGTTGTAATAGAGATTATAGAATCTGGCGTCTGTTGTACCTGTAAAGGCGCCATGTTTTAAATCGCTTTTCTCAATGATTTGATGTGCTTCCTCCAATGTATGGATAAACTCCTGATCCGGATCAAGGGTGAAGCCTTCTGCGTGGAAGCCGTAGAAGCTGATTTCCGGCGGATTTTCCTTTAGCCACTCATCCTGCTTGGCCGCTTCCAGTAAAAATTCTGACAACTCCTTCTTCACATCTGCCGGATTCACTCCCGGGTTAAAGCCGACCCTTGCTTCAACTGTACATTCTGATGGCACCGTGGAAGGCCAGTCACCGGAATGGATTTTTCCGATATTAATATTTTGCGGATGCGGATGATCACCGAACACTTCATGTTTAGACCGGCTATTAATCTCTTTCTCATAGTCTTGAAGGGCTTCTACTATTTTATAAGCTTTTACAATCGCATTGACCGCTTTGTCTGCTCTTTCCGTATGGGCACCAAGGCCGGCCACTTTAACACGGACCCAAATGACGCCAACCTGGCCGACTAATGCCTGCTGTCCCAGCGGCTCCGGAATAAGGGCAGCATCTGCTCTGTATCCTGCTTCAATAGCTGCCAGTGCCCCGTTACCTGTGCACTCTTCTTCTGTGACCGTCTTAATGGTCACATCATTAGCAAGCTCCACACCTGCCTGCTGAACAGCTTTCAATGCATAAATCATCGCCGTAACCCCGGATTTCATATCCGCTATGCCGCGGCCATACATTTTATTGCCGACAATCTCAGAACCCCATGGATCATAGCTCCACTTTGATACCGGCTCCGGGCTGACCACATCAATATGCCCTTGAAAAATGATGCTTTTTCCCTTCTTTTCTCCCTGTGCTTCATATTTCCCTACTACAACAGGTCGATTTTCATAAGACCATTCAGGCTTGGAGAATCCGGGATGAGCACCAAGCTTTTCCGGATCCGGGATAATTTTTTCAACCTTCAAATTCAAATCCTTTTCAAGGGATTGGGCCAGATAATCCTGAATCGCCCCTTCATTCCCCAATGTAGACGGATACCGCCCCAGCTTTTGCAGATAGGAAACTTCCTCCTCCCACAAAGCATCCACTTGTTCAAAAACTTTTTCCAGAACATCCTTTTGCACTTTTTCCAACTCTATCACTCCTATAAGGTTTCTTTATTCGCCAAAGTCAAAACCGTATCAAATAAAACCTGAACGCCTTTTTCAATATCCGCAGCTTCACTAAACTCTTCCTCACAGTGGCTGAGCCCATTTATGCTAGGGATAAACAGCATAGCTGTCGGTGTGATTCGATTTAAATACTTGGCATCATGACCTGCCCCGCTCAGCATTCTCATATTGGAGAAGCCATGCTTTTCAGCTGCATTTTCCATAACCTTGATCATTTCTTCTGAAAAAGAGTCTGTATCGATTTTGTCTAGCTCTTTAATCTGCAGCTCCATTTCCTCTACCAATGTCGTTGTGCTTAAGTATTCCTTTAACTGCTGCTCAAAACGCTCCCGAACATGATCCTCGGGATGGCGAATATCGATGGAAAAGACCACTTGATCTGCCACTGTATTAATCACATTCGGGGAAGCCTGGATTCTGCCAATTGCAACGAGCAGCTCTGGAATCTCCTCTGCAAATGAATAGATTTTTGAAATCAGCTTGGAGGCATGCAGCACAGCGTCCTTTCTGCGATTCATCGGTGTTGTCCCCGTATGGGATGTCCTCCCGGTGATGGTTGCCTCAAGCCAGCTCATCCCCTGAATCCCCGTTACAACTCCAATCGATCTACCCTTATCCTCCAAAACAGGGCCCTGTTCAATATGCAGTTCAACGAAACAGAAAGGGCCCTGCTGGCGGTTTTCCTTTAACCCTCTGAAGCCGATCCGCTCCAGTTCTTCTCCGAAAACCAAGCCTTTTTGGTCCTTCGTATTCAGGATCGTTTGTTTGTTAAAAATCTCAGCCATGGCACCTGATCCGAGCATGGCAGGCTGAAACCTGGCCCCTTCTTCATTTGTAAAATTGACAATTTCAATCGGTCTCTCTGTTTCGACACCCAAATCATTTAATGTCCGGATTACCTCCAGAGCGCCAAGCACCCCCAGTACCCCGTCATACCTTCCTCCTTTTGGCTGTGTATCCAGATGGGAACCAATTAAAACGGGAGCCAGTTCATTGTTTTTGCCTTTCCGTCTTCCATACATATTGCCAAAGTCATCAATCCTTGTTTCCAACCCGCAATCCTTCATCCACTGCAGGAAAAGGTCTCGCATTTTCTTATCCTCATCAGTCAAGGAAAGCCTGCAGATGCCGCCATTCGGCAGCATGCCAATTTCCGCACTTTGCTGGATCGTTTGCATTAAGCGATCCAGCTGAATATTCATTACCTGCTGTTTCACTACACCCGCTCCCTTCATGCCTATTACTTTTGCAATTACCGTGCCAAGTTAATAGGGTCATAAAGGCTGGTTTTGCTAGTTTTTGTTGAGAATTTTTAGAATATTTACTATAATTATTTTTAAAAGCGACTCACTGAGTTGATATCGATTCGCCTTTATCGCACACTTCAGATAAAAATGAATCGAAATCAATTCAGAAAGGAGGATTTTATGGAGCAGCTTCTAAAACTGGCCGAGCAGCGCCCGAATTTTTTTATAGATATTTTGAATTCTATTAATGATGCTATCTATATTACGGATAAAAACGGAGTCACCCTATGGGTCAATCACATCAGCGAGGTCATGACCCAGGTGCCGAGGGAGAAACTAATCGGTAGAAATGTGAGAGATTTGGAGAAAGAAAGGGTATTTTCCCCATCTGTTACGAGACTTGCATCTGAAGCCAACAGCAATATCAGCACCGTCCAGGAAGTAGGAGACGGCCGGAAATATATCGCGACTGACCATCTGGTGAAGGATGAAAATGGAGAAGTGATCGTAATCGTCGCCCATTGCAGGGACATTACCGAAGCCGTCAAAACCTCTTCTAAGCTTCGGGATACAGAGGAACTGCTTGAGAAATACGGACGGGAGCTTAGAAAATTAAAGATTCCCCTACATACAAACGATCGTCAGGCAAAGAAAGAACTCATTTTGCATTCATCGACTGAAGACTTAATTGGAAAAATTGCCAATGTCGATACGACTGCTTTAATCACCGGTGAAACAGGAACAGGAAAAAGCGCCACCGCAGAAAGAATCCATTTATTCAGCAACCGGCATAAAGCACCGTTTATGCAAGTCAACTGTGCCTCCATGCCGGAGCAGCTGCTGGAGTCCGAGCTTTTCGGCTATAAAAAAGGAGCTTTCACAGGTGCGAACACAGCTGGGAAGTCAGGATTAATCCAGGCTGCAGAAGGCGGAACTTTATTTCTCGATGAGATCGGCGAGCTTCCTCCCCATCTTCAGGCGAAGCTATTGCACTTTCTGCAGACGAAAACCTATCTGCCGATTGGAGCAAGGGAATATGTACAGGCAAACGTCCGAATCATCGCCGCCACCAATCGGAACCTGGAAAAAATGACGGAGGAAGGCTCCTTCCGCTCAGACTTGTACTACCGGCTGCATATCCTTTCCATCAACCTGCCGCCGCTTCGAGAGAGGAAGGAAGTCATCAAGGACCTGGCTTTCTACTTTCTGGGCACCTACAACCAGAAATACAACGTCAATAAGCGAATGACTTCCAGAGTATTGGATATCTTCCAATCCTACAAATGGCCCGGAAACATCCGGGAGCTGGAAAATTTGATGGAAAGACTGGTCATTCTTTCTGACCAAACGATTGATGAAAAAGACTTGCCGCAAAAAATGGTGGAAAACCAGCACTTGCCTGACTATCTGAAACAGGCTGATCCATATAACAGCATGCCGGAATTACTGGAGAGCATTGAAAAAAATATGATTCTTGACGCTTTACATAAAGAAAAATCAACGCGGAAAGCTGCACAGAAGCTGGGCGTGACGCAATCACTGCTGATGAGGCGGGTAAGGAAGTATGGGATTGATATTCATACAGAGCCCGCCAACCAGCAAGTGTTCATTTGACCTGGATGTACAGCATATACGACCCATTGCCATTATCGATTTAAGTTTTCTTTCATTAAGGCTGAATTTTGATGCTCATCAGTATTTGGAATTTGTTCCAGCTGATTAACAATGAGCTCCTGCCGCTGCCGGGAATGGTTTTGGCTTAATTTCGCCTTCCCTTCTATCCTATTAATCTTAATTTTAAACCCTTGTACTCCTTTATTCATGCCGGCAAGAAACTCGGGGTCAATTTCCTGCAAATTATAGGTGCTATCAGGCGCTTCATATTTCAATACCATATCTTCCAGTGAACCCATTAACTCGTTTTCATCTTCAATAAGTTCAACTTCACCATACACATGAACGGCTGTGTAATTCCAGGTTGGGACGGCTTTATTGGTCTCATACCAGGATGGTGAAATATAGCAATGAGGACCGTGGAAAATCACCAGTACAGTTTGATCCAGGATATCCTTCCACTGGGGATTCGGACGGGCAAAATGTCCATATAAATATGTATTTTCCCTGTTTAAAATTAGCGGCAAATGCGTGGCAAATGGCTGACCATTGTGCTGGGAAAAAAGAGTGGCAAAGCTATTCTCCTTTATTATAGTAAAGGCTTCTTCCTCACTGATCTTAAAGTGCTTAGGTATATACATGAAAAATCTCCTTTCCATTTGAATGGCTCTGTTAAGTTTGCCTGTTGATTTCAGCACGAGGCACTCCCTTTCCGCGGGCGATCCGGGAGCCTGAAGAATCAATTCAAAAAAACACGACAGTGTTAGCCCCGCCTTCGCTAAATACCATGATGGCCACAAATACTATCCAACTGTTTTCATTATAAATAAATGAAAACGCCCACATTATCCACTGTAACTCTTCTTCGTTCTTCGACAATATCAGTATAAGCCATTTAAAAATAAAATTCCCTGCTTTCATGTAAAGCAGGGTTCCTTTAGATTGATACGGCTTTTTTAACTATGGTTTCCAAAAGCCAACACACCAATAATCCCAAACAAAATAAGGAGCAGCAGCTACCCCTTTTCTTTAACTCTTTTACAAGAATATTAGTTTCTAGGATCAACATAATCCGGATAATCAGTAATGATCGCATCAACATCCATTTTGAATAGAAAGTCTGCTGCTTCTTGACTGCGTACCGTCCAAAATCCAATTTGCATGCCAAAAATCGGCCTTTTTCCTTACGTTTTTTACAAATTGCATGATTAATAGAATAGAAATGCACGATCGCTCCATTTTACCTATAATCGAGGATAGAGAGTAATCATTTTCCTCTTCAGCAGTTTTGCTTCATTAAGTAACGCCTACCCGCTTAATTTCCTTTATTCTTATTCCTGCAAAAAGAGACCTTGTCACTCAATCATGTGACAAGGTTTCTTATTTTCTTATACTCTTCCATATTTTTCTCATTTTCTCGTCATCTTCATCACCACAAAACATAACAGTATTAGCCCCGCCTTCGCTAAATACCATGATGGCCACACCCGCCATCCGCCTATTTTTATTATAAATGTAAACGCTTACAAATTCAATTATAACTGTTCTTCAATTTTCGACAAATACAGGTATAAGCCATTCATTTCTTACTTATTACATAAGTGAAAGCTTTTGTGCACTAGCAGCTTGATTAACATTTTTTGCACATAACTTTAACAAGCCTGCCAAGTTAGTGGAAGGAACCTTTTAATAGATTTAATTTTACAAAGCTCAACAAACCTTAACACCGCTGCAAAGAGAGATTAACGTTTGGTTAATACCTGTTTATTATACTTTGGGTAATTGTTCAATCAAAAGGAATCTCAGCTTGAATTCCACCATTACATATAAGGAGTGAAAAAATTGAACAAATCACTGAAAAAAGCCATCATCCCTGCAATTGCATCCATCAGTTTAACCTCCGTTCTGTTTGCAGGCCCTGTTCAGGAGCTGCCGGCCAGTGCAAAATCGGAAGGTCAGCAGCAGCTGCAGGCGGAGAAAGAAAAACTGCCGCTTGGCCTTCCCTATTTAAAGGAACAAAGAACCACCGAAAGCCTTGCCCCTGGAGTTACTTACACAAGGATCACGAGGGGTGAAGAGTCTGAAAAGGATTTTTACACCGTTGATGTTGATTTTATCGAAACACATGAAAAGGCCAAGGCTTTGGCTAAAAAGCTGAAATCAGAAGGGTTTAATCCGCGTATCGACCGGATTGCCGACCGGGCCATGGATGACAAGGAAATAGGCCCTCTCGGTTATCTGGTCCGGGTCGGAGCATTCCAGACTGAAGAGGCTGCCAAAGAGCTTCAGCAACAATTGTCCGTGAATGGCTATACTGGCCTGCGTACAGTCTATACCGGCGAGGATGGACAGCAGACTACCGGCCCGTGGGTTCTAAATGTACTTGAAGTCGATCCGGATACATTTAACGGAACCATTTTACCGGAGCTCGGAAAAGATAAGGTCCAGGAAAAAGAAACCCTTACTGAGATGGCTGGCAGGAATAACGCACTAGCTGGAATCAATGGAGGCTACTTTGTGGTAGGAAACAAGGATGGAACCCCTGGTGATCTTGCCGGGATTTCAGTTATGGACGGAAAACTGGTAAGTGAAGCGGTAAATGGCCGCTCAAGCCTTATTCTTCCTTCAGCAAACACAGACGCTGATATTGCCTCCGTCTCTTCTTCCCAGACGGCCATATCATCTGACGGGGCAGCACGGGAAGTGGATGGTTTGAACCGTAAACCAGGCTTGATCCGGGGCTGCGGAGGCACAGGAGGAGATACCCCGACCGAGAACCCGAAGCATGATTATACGTGCATAGACGAAAGTGAGCTCATCCATTTCACTCCGGTATTTGGCAATGAAACGGAAGCCGGTGATGGCGTTGAAGCCGTGCTGAATGAGGCCGGTGAAGTAATCGCGCTTCGCACACAGCGGGGCGGAGAAATCCCAAGGGAAGGCTCCGTTCTGGCTGGAACCGGAGAGGCAGCCCAGTGGCTTGAAGCCCATGCTCAAGTTGGCATGAACCTCCAGGTGAAAAATGAAGTGACAGCGGACGGAAAGTCATTATCATTAGAACAAACCGCTGGTATTATAAACGGAGGCCCGCGTTTGCTTGAAAACGGAAAAATCTCCATCAACGCAGCGGCAGAAGGCTTTCACTGGGAAGAAAACCCGGAATTCTATTACCGATTTGGAGAACGCCGCAACCCAAGAACCCTTGCTGGAGTAAAAGCAGATGGAACCCTCCTTTTCGTAACAGTGGATGGACGGGCTCCTGGGCTAAGTGTCGGAGCAAACTTTGAAGAGAGCGCCAGGATCATGAAATCGCTGGGTGCAGTGGATGCCCTCAACCTTGACGGTGGCGGCTCCACTTCCATGACAGTCGGCAATACACTGGTCACAAGACCATCTGACCAGACAGGTGAACGGCCGATTGCTGACGCGATCCTATTGCTTCCATAAGATGAAGCTAATTTAATCAAACGTTTGATTAAAAAAACCGTCTTTAATAAAGGGAGTCAGCGTATTGTTCGCTGGCTCCCTTTTTTCGTATCCATCTCCCCGGAAGAACCTCCAAAAAAATACCCCTGCTCTTTTAATTAGCAGGGGCAGATCCTTTTATCAGCACATCGACATTTCATCCATCAGCTTTTTCTTATAAACCATTTTGGAAATCGCCACACTCACTTCATAAAGGAGAAGCAATGGAACAATAACCAGTATATCCGAGATAAAATCAGGCGGTGTGATCAGAATTGAGATGACGATGAGAGCGAAATAAGAAAGTTTCCTCGACTTTGCAAGTCTATTGGGATTGAGGATTCCAAGCTTCGTTAAAAACATCACGACAAGGGGCATCTCAAATAGAACGCCAAATGGCAGAGTCAGGTTAATCATGAACCTGAAATATTTATCTGCTGTGAACATCGTTTCAAACTGACCCGCTGACAAGTGTGTTAAGAATCCGAGGACAATTGGAAACAGGACAAAATAACCAAAGGATAGTCCGGCAATAAATAGAAGAAATAAGCCCGGTATAAAGCCTAAAGTAACTCGGCGCTCTTCCTTCTTTAAAGCCGGCGCCACAAATCTCCATGCCTGATAGGCAGCTACAGGAATCGTGGCTGCGATGGCAATCACACCGGAAAGGATCATGTATACCCATAAGATGTCACTAGGACCCAATATGGCCAGCTTTCCGTCAAGGTCCCTTATTAACCATTTATAAATATCCTGTACAAAGACAAAAGCAGCAATCATAAAAAGAATGAATGCGATTAAGGTTTTAATGATTCGCTGGCGTAGCTCCTCCAAATGTTCAATAAGATGCACATCATTGTTTTCCACCGTGGACACCTCCCGTATAAAAGAAATAGACGAGTTTCCCCGTCTAACATGATTAAGATATGACTGATTTTTTCTGTTTCTTTTCGTCTTCCTCATGATCCTCACCGGATACCAGGCCCTTTGTGGCACTCTTGAATTCCGTTAACGTCCGGCCAAAGGCCCGTCCGATTTCAGGCAGCTTGGAAGGACCAAAAATAATCAAAGCGATCACAAGAACTAAAACCAATCCGGGAATCCCTATATTTTGAAGCATGCTTTATCTTCCTCTCTTTACATTGCTTGTTTTGTTTTCCGCTGCGGAAGATAATTAAAAAGCTTAAAATCCGCTTTATTCCCGCAAATGCGGCAGTTGGCATATTGGCAATCCATTCGGTCATTTTCAGAAATGGGATAAATATGAGGAAGATCTATGACCTTTAAAGCTTCCTTCACGTGTTTTTTACAAGAAAAAACCATCTCAGGTGCTCCCTCCATATATTATTGGCTTGGCTGAAAACTGGATTTCCCGCTTTCACCTTCTTTAAGGAAAGAGGAGCAGCTTCCTCCCTTTCACCATAGCATGGTTCCTGCTCCGCTTGCCTGTTTTTCACCATTGTTATTTACTGAAACTTCCGCCTTGTACGGCAACCAGACAAGAACGTCCAAAATCGTATCCAGGGGCAGGATTCCAAGTATCAGGATGCTGGACATCAAGGAATAAAGTACGTTCATCCGGTGTTAACCAAGGGCCGGTTACTTCGCATCCTTTTGGACCTGATGCAAATTGGTGAGGAACCCCATAGCTTTTCCCATCCGTAGGAATCATGAATACTCCGCAGTTTTTATATGCTGCATACACATTGTCTTCCGTTGCGCCGTAATCCTCCACCACCCACAGGTTTCCTTTGCTGTCAAAGTGAAGATTATCAGGACAGGTAATGCCGCTTTGCTGTCCTCCCGCAACAAAAACCTCAAATGTAAAGGAATCACTTCCATGGTCCCCATCTGCAGGTGCAAACCGGACAATTTGACCATGGAAATTTCCGTGCCCGGAGTTATTGGTTAATGCTAAAAACACAGTTCCGTCATGAGGGTGGATTTCCACATCTTCCGGACGATCCAATTTTGTTCCCCCAACTGCCCTGGCTGCAGCACGTGTGTTTGTTAAGACATCAGCCTGGTCAGCGAATTGGCTTTTTAGTGCAGAATTAGAAGCATAATCAAGCGCAATCCATTTTTGTTTGCCGAGGTTTGCTACATATAAGGTTCCGTTTTCTAAAATATCAAAGTTCGCCGCACGGTTGTTTGGATTGAATTTCTTATCACTAATGAATTTGTAGAAACACTCATCACCTTTATCATCACCCATGTAAACAACGACTTTGCCATCTCCGGTTAATCCCATTGCTGCATTTTCATGTGCAAAACGGCCAAGTGCTGAATGCTTGCGTACAGGCTTTTTCGGATCAAACGGATCCACCTCGACAACCCAGCCGTAATGAGTTTCATCGAAATTAGGCCAGCCATAAGAGCTTCCATATCCTGTATTCTCCTCACAGGATAAAGCGGTATTCCATAAAGTACGTCCGCCGCTGCAGTTTCCCAGTGATCCAAACACTTTTGTAGCCCCATTTACAGCTTTGCTTCCACGTGCAGGACCCGTTAATTCAATCGGTGTTGTCCCATCAACACGGCGGTTATAGGCATCATTCTTCACAAGCTTCCATTCGCCATTTTCTTTCTTTACATGAATAACGGAGCCGCCCACAGCTTCTTTCTCCATTTTAAGAAGCTCTGGATAGTTTGAAAGATTTTCTTTCTTAAAAGTTGCTTCGTTAATCCCTAACATCTTCATATAGTTGCCTGGCTCGGGAAATTCATGATTGACCCAGATTAAGCCCTCTTCTGAATGATTTCCCCCTTCTAAACTATCAATTGGGAAATAAACAGTAAGATCCGCTGCATCCCCGAATTTCTCGCCTTTTGAATTAATCACATCGCCATAAGAGGCGATAATATTGTACTTGTAGCCGTTTGGCAGCACTAATTCGTTTTCCCATGTACGGCTGACAGGTTTGAAAGGAGCGGTAAGCGGCTTGCCCTGCCCTGAAGGCTTGCCATTCATTAAATGATTGGCAGTCATAGCGTTTCCTGTTAAGGCGCCAATTCCTGTAGAGGCTGCAACTAAAGCTGCAGTTGTGCTTCCAGCATAGGTTAAGAATAAACGACGATCCATAGAATGATTCTCCTTTATATTCATTTTTTTATGTACAAATGAATTATAGATAACGAGAAACAGAATGTTAATAAAGGCAGGGTAAAGAATTGTAAAAGAGTTATAAATATTTTAATTATTTGTAAATTTTGCGCAAAACGGCATCTATTCTATTTTTTAAAAAATCGGACAGCCTTTGAGCTCCTCTATTAAACTCCCGGAATCCCCTAATGGTCTGTATTCGCTTCAAGCTAAAGAAACCCCAATACTGTTAATTTTTTTACAACTTTTACGCTAATGTTAGTTAGTTATAGATTGTTTATACATTCGGTAAATTACACCATTTACACCCCGATTCTATGTTATCTATTAAATGTCAGAACGATCTGACATCTGATAAATGATTACATAAGGAGTGGAAGAAATGAGTTATGAAAACTGGTTAAAGGAATTCAATTCAAAAACATTTACACGAAGGTCGTTTTTAGGCACCTCGAGCAAAGCAGCCCTCGCTGCTGCAATAAGCCTCACGATTCCCCATTCATTGTCCAAAAAGGGTGTGGAGGCTTCCTTTGCCTTCAATGCATATCCATTTACGCTGGGGGTTGCTTCAGGGGATCCCTTACCGGATGGAGTCGTTTTATGGACAAGGCTGGCACCTGAACCTGCTGCGGCAGATGGATTAGGCGGAATGCCCGATAAAAACATCCGTGTAGAGTGGGAAGTAGCGGAGGATGAACAGTTTAAAAGAGTAGTAAAGCACGGAACAGAAGTTGCCATGCAGGAACTTGCTCATTCCGTGCATGCAGAAGTACATGGCCTAAGGCCGGGAATGGAGTATTATTATCGATTCAAAGCGGGAAATGAAATCAGTCCTGCCGGAAGGACAAAAACGGCTCCGGCTTGGGGAGCACATGTGAACAGCCTTTCTTTTGCCTTCGCATCCTGTCAGGCCTGGGTGGGAGGACGCTATGCCGCTTACCATGACATGGCACAGCAGGATCTCGATTTTGTTCTCCACCTTGGGGACTATATTTATGAAAAAAGGGACACGGCAACCCTTGCCGACTTCCGCAACCAGCATGCCCTTTACAAGACTTCTCCTGACCTACAGCAGGCTCACGCTGCGTTTCCGTTTATCGTGACCTTCGATGATCACGAAATCGAAAATAACTGGGCAAATGATATTTCACAGCCGGATGGAGAAGAATCCAACCAAAACTTTCTGGCCCTTCGCGCTGCAGCTTTTCAGGCTTATTATGAACACCTGCCGCTCAGGCTTCGATCCAAGCCGCATGGCTCCGATATGATTCTTTACCGTCAATTCACATATGGGAATTTAGCTGAGTTTAATGTTTTGGATACGCGCCAATACCGGGATGACCAGTTAAGGGACGGTTTTCCGAGTGCGCCGCTGGATCCTGAAGCACAGAGCCCTTCTAGAACCATGATGGGCTCCAAACAGGAGCAATGGCTATTGAAAAATCTGGAGCAGTCCAAAGCCCGCTGGAATGTCATTGCCCAGCAGACCATTATGGCTCAATATGATTATGATCCCGGTTCAGGAATCAGTGTCAATCATGACCAATGGGACGGCTATGCAGCCGAACGCGATCGAATTTTAAAGTTTATCAAGCAGCACCGTCCTTCCAATCCGATTGTCCTTGCCGGCGACTGGCATTCAAGCTGGGTCAACGACTTGAAGGCGGACTTCCATAATCCTTCCTCAGAGACGCTTGCAACAGAGTTTGTCGGAACCTCCATCAGTTCAGGCTGCGGCTGGAAGGATAATGTGGAAGCGGCACTTTCCGCTAACCCGCACGTCAAGCTCTTTAATGGCGACCTGCGCGGATATGTTCGCTGCGATTTAACCCATGATTCGTGGAAAACGGACTTCCGTGTGGTTTCTTCCCCTGGCGACCCAAATGCACAAGCTTTCACGATGTCATCTTGGGTGGTTGAAAGCGGAAAACCTGGTGCAGTGGAAATTGGGGCTTCCAAATATAATAAAGTTGGAGTACCAGTATAGTAAAGCGAGCCTTGAGATAATAAATTGAAGACGGATCCCAAGCGGGTTCGTCTTTTACTGTCTGCTCTCAAAAATATTTAAGGATATTACTTACTTTTGAAAAAACATACTCAGATTCTTTTATATGATATTCCCTAAAGTACCAAGTTTATATTAAAATTGCAGGGAATTTGTTACTAATGCAGCAAACATATAAACTAGTGGACTTTTCAATCAGGTAATCCAATCGACAATGGATTAGAAATTCTTTTTCATAAAAAAGGGCACCTTTCTTGTTACTGAAAAGTGCCCGATGGCTTAATAACTTTACTTCTGTTCTGTGATGAAAACGAAATGCTAAAAATCCGAATAATGCTTCTCCATCAATGGTTCCCACCTCATTAATACCCCTTCAAAAAATCCACCCTATTAGGCAAAGCTTCATTATTTTCGATTCTCTTCAACGTATCCAAAAAGCATGCGATCGCTTCATTCAGCTCTGTCACAGCTGATATATGAGGAGTGATGACGATATCGTCTCTTTCCCACAGCGAGGACGTCTCCGGCAGCGGTTCTGTTTCAAGAACATCTAACACTGCGTAACGGATCTTTCGGGAATTTAGCGCTTCAATGAGGGCTATCTCGTCCACGGTCTGGCCTCTGCCAACATTGATAAAGGCAGCTCCGTTTAGATTGCTGAAAAACGTACGATCAAATAGCTTACTTGTTTCATTTGTCAAAGGCAATGTGCTGATAATCCAATCTGCCTCTGCAGCCAAGGTGCTTGCAGAGCTGGTTTCCGCCACCTTTTGAAAATACTCCTTTTGCTTGCCGCTCTGCGAGACGCCGTAAACGGTGGCTCCAAAGCTTGAAAACACCTTGGCAACCTCCTGTCCAATCTCCCCTGTTCCAAATATCACAATCGTTTGATCTTTCACCATTTGCGGCGTTTTTGGAGCCCATTTCTTCTCCCTTTGTTTTTTTTCAAAGTAGTGATGAAATTGAAGATCTCTCAATACATAGCTTAAACAATACTCGCTAATTCTTTGTCCAAACGTGCAAACCGTTCGGGTTAGAAGGATATCATGATCCTTCCATCCGTCAATTTCCATAAAGTTATTTACACCTGCATTAAAGGAATGCACCCATTTAATTTCGGCAAAGCGGAAGCCTGGACATGGCTTGAAGCCGACATAGGTATCTGCCCACGACAAATCCTCTTCTGTAATCTCATCAATCTGCTTAAAACGAAAGCTCTGAGGTGTTTTAGCTGGCAGCTGTTCCTGGAACTCCTTTTCATAGTTTCCTGCAACCAGTATATTATGTATGTTCATTAGGCTTCCCCCATCCTTTTATTAGGCAGAATAACTTTGAAACTCCTGTCAAAAAAAAATCTCTCTTAAATCAGTCAACGATCTGATGGCCACGATCCTTGCATTTTTCTTAATTGAATAATTTGTCCTGTATGATAAGCATCATGAAGCATGATGTCCAGTAATTTCCCCTCAAGTGAATTTTCGTCAAGATCCCGGTCAGAAATTGTACTCAATACCTCTCTTAGATTGCGTTGAGCGCTTTCGGAACGTTCAACGACTTTCTCCCATTCCTTATTATCAGTAGATTGATCGGTGAGATAAAAGGTTTCATTACCATCGAGGTTAGTTGTCCATTCACGGCCTTCCAAGTTTGCAGCAAGTCTTTCTTTGTAATAAATAAGATGATTAACGTTCTCCCAAATGGTTTTAGTTGCCTCTCCAGAAGGTTTCCAGATAGCTTGTTCTGCTGTAAGTCCTTCTATAGCATGTTTAAATGGAGCATACCAACTCTCCTTATCGAATGTTGAATCCAGTACGTTTAAAAGTAAGTCCATTCGTTTCAACGTCATCGCCTCCTTGAATAATTTAAATATCAAAAACCCCAATAAATTACCTCTGTTAAGATTCTGCATTTTTTATAAAACATCCTGCTATTTCTTATTTAACATTGTGGTCGAAGAAAAACGCTTTCCTTATTTCAGAAAAGCGCAACACGGATATTACAAAGATCCCTGGAATATAGTGTAAAAGATTGATTTCACAAGAGGGGTTCCATGCAAATTCACACGGTGCAAAGAGGAGAAACTCTTTGGGGAATATCTCAGCGGTATGGGGTATCCATTAACGATATTGTAACAGCCAATACACTCGAGGATAACTTTGCCATTCGTAAAATAATATAGGAGAACAGTAGCTAAAGAGGTTAGTTTTTTATAGCCGGCCCCATTGGTAATAAAAATCACATTAGAAAACGAGCTTCGGGTTAATCCCAAGCTCGTTTTAGTTTCTTTTATTAGACCGTCATATAAGTGTATTAAAAAAGCTGCCTAAACTGACTATCAAGTGGTAAAGGCAGCACTAGATTTTTTATTCTTCCTCAGGAACGTTTAAAACCTTAATGGTTTTAAAAGCGGAAATCACTTTAAAGTTTAAATTCCAACTTGACTGAATAACTTCAAATTCTTGGTCATTTACAACAAACTGCATCATTACTTCATTATCCCCATCTATTAAAACGTAGGAATTATTATTCGAAAACAGTTTATAAGCTTTATGTGCTATTAATGTCCATCCATTTAATAACTCGTGACTTTTGTTTACCAAGTTCTTAGCCCCCTTTTTTAAAATTATAACCTACGAGCTAAAGTGTGGGGGGTCTGGCGCCAATTTGTTCTTTTAATTTTGTGTTCCAATAGTTAACAAAAGTGATATAACCATATTTATTAATAAAATAAGGTACGAGCTGCTCACCTCGAAGATGCTTGCGACGGCGAGGAGTGGTTTTCTTGTTGTCTAGTACGTTCTTTCGAAATGTGTGTGCAGCAATCTCACGCACAACACCTTTCATAACTTCACGAATGACTTCAAGAAGTGTTTCCATGAATATCAGCTCCTTCCCTAAAAAAAGGAAAGAAGATCGACAACCAACCACCCTTACAATATTAAGCTGCTAAGTTTATAATATCATAACCACCTAAAACATAATACTAAAAACCAAACAAACATTCCCATTCAAACAGCTAGGATCAAGCACGACTTGGGACGCTGTACCTGTCCCCTTGTCCCACATACTCCTCTGTAAATTTATCCAGACTGATGCTCCAAAATCAAATGCTCCAAAATCTTGGGAAGCTGTTCAAAGGCAAATGGCATATGCAGCCTCTCTGTTTTTTGATGAGCATCCCTGCCGATCGGTCCGACATTGATAACCGGTGCTTTGAGTTGGGCCATTTCCTCAAAAGGGATGGAATACAGCTGCTGTCCTCCTGGAAGGTTTGAATTATAGCTTTCCATTTCAGATAAGTCTCCCTGTAATCCGGCATAGCTTAAATCTGAAATACCGTTAAAATAATCAACTGCATGAAGCACCTTGCCAAACTTCTCCTTGGTAAAGTGAACGAGTGTGTTTGATAGAGACTGGATATCCTTATGCTCTGCTGTATTAATGGCCGGATAATATGGCGGTGCATAGAACAAGACAATCATGGGTCCCAGTTCCTGGCAGAGCATGGATATTTGGTCGGCGATTTGAATGGTTTGTTCGCGAATGTCGCCTTGTGTGTCTCTGGCAATCGACTGCTCCAGAATGGCGATATAATCTTCACTTGTCTTCTTAACAGCAAAATCCCTTAATTGCTCATAGAAAAATACGCGGATAGCTGGAGCTTCATTCATTTCCAGGTTAAATGAACGATACCTTTCTATAATGAAAGTTTCCATTTTCTTGGCTGCGATTTCAGCTGCCCGCTTCATTTCCTCCATCACATCAGCAGGCGTTTTCTTCATTAATAAGAGATTATATAAGCTGACAGAACGATGCGGAATTTGAGTGGAATACTCTTTTTTCAAGTCCTTTTGAAGCAGGAGAGTCGGCGGCGGACTAGTCTTTCCATTCACCGTTTCGCAAAACATTTTATTCCATTCCATTTCCTGTGTGAGTACGGATGACATCCACCCCGCATTGATGCCGGAGAACGGCTCGCCCACATGTGTCTCCCGTCCAAAGCAAAGGGCCCCGGGCATAATTTTCCCGATGGATCCCGTATAAAAATAGTATTTCTCATCCTGGGGAATTTGGGAAAACATTGGCTCTGAATTAAGGAATAGTGTGTACGTTAAATCATATTCTTCCGAAAGATCAAGAAGCTTCGGAATCACTTCCCGCATTCCCCTTGAATTCACCTCTTCATCAGGAACAGTCAGCAAAAGCAGATTGATTTTCCATTCTTCACTGGAAGCCTTCTCGATGAGCGACAGATGCTGAACAAGCCCGCACTTCATATCCATCGTCCCTCTTCCAAACAGCCATTCCCCCGATTCAAGATCGGCCCTTATATCAGCAGGAAGACGGTCAGCACGTTCCTTCATGGCCCTGGTTAACTCTTCCGGATAAAAGGCAAGATGCTTTAAATCGCCATAATCATCAATATCCACAACGTCAAAGTGACTGATCATGACAACGGTTTTACAGGCCTCGTCATGCCTGTAAAGGGCAGTCAGAACAAACCTGCCATCTGCCATCGGATGATTCATTATTTGTGATGGATGTTTTTTAAAATAAGGAATATCCCTTAACAGCTGTTCCACTCTCAGCGGAAAGTGCTTTTCCCCTTCTGTTAAGGTAACACTTGGGATCGATACCAGATCACATAAAGTGTCCCGCAGCTGCTTTGGTGACTGAAATGAATAGTTATGTGTCATGCAAAAGACTCCTTTGCCCTGTAATGATAAATAAAATGTTCAAGCCTGTTTAATCCTTCCTGAAGGACTTCCATGGAATAAGCGTAAGAAATTCGTATATAGCCTTCCCCGTATGGTGTACAGGCACTGCCGGGAACAACGGCCACCCCTCCTAGAGCCCTTTAATCACAATAGTCTTTTCTTTCATACCATCTAAAGAGGCAAAAGAAACATGCCGGCTCCCGAATGTGTTCTTGCTGTAGATTTCATCCGAAATAACATATAAACCCTGTGTCTTTATCCATTCTGCCAGAGGTTCCATCTCCTCTTCTGTCATTATAACGCCTGTTGGATTGGATGGATAATTAAATAAAATCGCTTTCGTTTTATTGGTAACAGCCTGCTTCAATAACTCAAGGTCCGGTTTAAATCCGTTTGCAGAGGTATCCACCAGGACAGGCTTCGCTCCGCACAGTACAATTAATGGAATATAGCCGGGATAAGCAGGAGCTAATACCACTACCTCATCCCCTTCCTCCAAAATGGTTCTGAAAGCGGCATCCAATGCTTCACTGGCGCCAATCGTAATGATGATTTCGTCCTCTGCACGGTAAAAAAGGCCAAAGAGTGTGGTTATTGGGCTGAATAACAGTAATTTCTTCACCTTCTTCATCCTTTAAAAATATTCCAAAACACATTTGGACAAACTATCATTTATGTAAGCACTCCATATTGAACAGCAATAGTTCCGATCCCTTTAAATAATTTCCGTCTCATAATCAAGAATATGGTCCTATTCATTAAGAGGAAGGCATAGATTACTACAGAAAAGCGTCGTTATTAAGGGGCAGTATTAAAGGATAGCACCCCGTGAATGAAACAAGAATTTTGATTTTCCTGATAAGATATTTTAACTATAGGGGGTGTATATATGAAGGACAGAACCATATTGAACCTGTTGACTATATCTGGTATAGCCGAGCCTATTCTTTTTACTGCGAAGAAAAGGTGATATGAAGGATTGGTTTCTTATTTTTTTTATAAAAACTTTAGTTTCTACGATGATGGATGGACCAGTGATAAAAAGAAAGTATTTACAATACCCGCATCGCTATTTTCCAAAATTATTTGATTCAAACATTGTGTTTTTATACATTTTATTTCCTTTATCCTGTGTCATGTATAATCAATTTTCCTATAAAATGAAGCCGTTAAAAACCATTTTAAGTGTTTTCCTTTTTAGCGGACCAATGACGCTTTTTGAGAATTGGCTTGAAAAGAATACCGGTTTAGTAAAATACAATAAGGGCTGGAATAGCTATATTACCTTTACTGTCCTTTCTTTTACTTTCTTGCTTGTTAAAGGATGCATTGAGGGCATTCGTTTCTTAGATAAAAAAATGGACAATTCCTCAATGGCTGCTGAGCGAAAGAATTTACACAAAGTTAGAATAGATTCAGGTACCTTTTTTTAGACCAGACCAATTATTGGTCTTTTTTGTTGCGGTCTTGTTCCGTTAAAATGCCCTTTTCATAAAGAAAGGGCCTCTCTTGTTCGAGAAATGCGACCGGGTGCGGAAGATCCATTCATGTTTTCTTAGCGTGAAAATTCCCGAACTTTGTATAGTCTAATGACGCATCTTGCTCTTCTCTTTTAGAGATAACTTGATCTTTTATTATTTAATTGCTTTACACGCTTCGATATTTTCTTTTATTTTTCGGGAAATAAAATGATTTTTATGTCACTATTTCTGCTTTTAGTTAAGAGAGCTTTTTTAAAACTGCTCCAAAGCTTTACAAAACAGCCACCTGCCAAGACTTTGAACTAATCAATCAAACGTTTGATTAAATCTTTGGGCCCAATCTAACAAATAAATATCTTCAGAGATTTCGTGAAACATATCTATGAAGCAAGAAGATCCGGGTGGTACCTAGTACCAATTCAGTTATTCACAATAAGCAACTTCATCTAAGTCATTTTATCAACCATATCCCTTCAATGCCTTTTCTGCCGACCTCGCTTTCTTTGATGCCCCTCTCCTCTAAAAACATGTAGCCTACACGGAAGTTTGAGTGTTATTTGCGATGGCTCAGCCGACACGAGGCTTTTGGTCCAATTAAAAATTGAGCTAACCGCGAAATATATATTCCCAACAAACCTTGCTGCAAAAATCAGCAAGGTTTTATCTGTTTTACACTTCAACACGGATGTGAGTTAGGCACACTGGCTTAAGCTAACAAAAGAGTGGCTGTGCAGAATTGATCCTGATGAGCTGGTGCTAAATCTATTTCTTAAAAAAGGCAAAATCCCGCCTCCTTCCAATCCTCATAATTTCTTTCTTTCATCACAGATAATATGTTACTAATGCAGAAACATCCACACTAATGGAATTATATTAGATACTACCGCCAACAGACAAACTCATGTATCCGGGGTCATACCCTCATCCTTTTATTCAAGATGATAATACAGCTTCATCCAGGTTTAATCCCAGCAGCTTATTTTGTCCCAAGGCTCTTCTAACACATTGCCTTCGATGATTTCCACGATGTTCTCCCTTTGAATGCAGCCATTCTGGAACATTACTTCAAGTTCCATCCCATCCACTTTTTCATTTTTGAAGTCGGCCTGGTAGTGCCACTTACGCCCCTCATATTCAGTATCGGCTTTCCCCTTCAATGGAACCCTTTTCCCCTTTTTATCGGTATAGAGAACCATGGCTACTTCCTTCACATCGAACAAATCGAAAGCAGGCTTTTGATGCTGCCATACCTCCAGTTCAACGGCGAGAATCCTCCCGTTCTCCTGCATGTGAAAACTCATGATCTCCGGATAAAGCGCTATCATGCGATACAATTCGAACGGAATCGGTTTAATGTCGTCTGCTCTCTGAACCGAACCATCGCTCATAATTCGATACTCATACTCTCGGGCTGGATGCAGCCGAAATTCTGTCTTATATTCGTTATCCCCTGTTTTCTCCGCCAGCTGTTTGATCCATTTTCCGTTCCTTTCTCTGTATTGTATATACACGTCTGCGTCCTTTTCGATTTCCCTGAAAGACCATTTTAGACCAAGAGAAACTTCACGCCCGGTTGTTTTTTCGTTATTAGCTTCGAACTCTTCTGAACTGACCCATTTTTGCTTTTCTTTCATTTCATAGATTTCACTTTGAAGTGAGCTGATTTCGCTGTTAAGAAAGCTTGCATTCGCTGCCGTTTCCTCTATTTGATATCTTAATTCTTCCGTTACGTGATTTAATCTTAGATTGAACAAAACAAACCCAATGAATAGCATGATCGCTACAATGGTGTATGACTTTCGATTCATCCCATCCCTCCGCATTCTCTGATTCTTTCCTTTTTTAAAACAAAGCAAAAAGCCGGCACCTGCCAGCTTTTTAATCGTGTCCTTTGCATGATCTATTTTTTTACTTTTGCAGCCACTCTTTATATTGTATGTCGATCCACACTTCAAAAGAACCCGGCAATTTTTGTTTAGCTTTTCTATTGCTTTTAAAAAAAATAGGGTTATTAGAACTACACCGCTTTTCTATCCTGGATATCTACTTTACTTTTCTTTTTTACAATCTTTGAAATCCTGGAAAAAAAATGAAGAAAGAACTGCTAGTACTAAAATGAGCCCCGAAATCAGTTGTGTTATGAAAGATAAATAGTAACCCTTTAAACACAGGGACGGTTCCTCCGTGCCCCATCCTTAAAAACAAGAATCAAAGAAACCCCAAAAATCCTCGCAGCCTGGCGCAGGCATAACCGTCAATCCCTTTACTTTTTGCAATACTTCATTTCTTTTTGCCATAGGTAAACTTTTTACCTGCGCATTTCCAATGGTCTCAGCAGTTCCTATAAAACATGGGGACACACCTTCTCCCTCCTTAAAAAAAGCAAAAGGTACGTCCCCACTATCCGATGATTGCCTCCACTGCCCCCTTGGTCGGCAGGGCAGAAATAGCGCCTTTTCCCGTTGTAGTGAGCGCTCCACTCGCGTTGGCGAACTGGAGGATGCCTGCTTGGTTGGCCCGCAATACTTCTTCCACATTTGCTGGAGTTGCTTCAAGCTCAAGCAGTTGGTATAAAAATCCCCCAATGAACGCATCCCCCGCTCCGGTTGTGTCCACCGCTTCAACCGTATATCCGCTCGATTCATACTTCTCTTCTTTTAAATACAAATCCGCACCGGCAGCACCCTTTGTATAAACCACGGCCTTCACATTCCCAACGAACAGCGATTGAATCGCTTCCGGTTCCTCTTTGATTCCTGAAATAAACTCAAGCTCTTCATCTGAAATCTTGACGATATCAGCAAATGGCAAAAATTCGAGAATGGCACGGCGGCAGTCTTCTGCCTCCTTCCAAAGCGGAAGCCGCACATTCGGGTCAAACGAAACCAATCCGCCCGCTTTCGCCACAGCTCCGATGGCTTTCTTATGAGCCTGCTTCATCGGGCTCTCAACGAGATCCACCGAGCAAAAATGAAGAATATCCCCTTTCTGGAACCACTCGGGCTCGATTTCCTGCTCACTCAGCAGCAAATCGGCGGAGGGATTACGGTAAAACGAGAAATCCCGTTCACCGTTTTCCTTTAGCGAGACAAAGGCCAAAGCAGTATTCGCTTCTCCGGTCCGGTAGACTTTATCCGTCTCCACTCCGGCTTCTGCGAGCTTTTCGACCAGAAAGTCGCCAAACGCATCGTTCCCCAATTTCGAAATCATCGCGGATTTCTGGCCATAGTTGGCAACAGCCGCCGCCACATTGGCCGGTGCCCCGCCTGGTGCTCTCTCAAAAGAGACAACATCCTTCAAGGCCACTCCCTTTTGAACAGGAATAAAATCAATCAACACTTCACCAATTGAAAAAAGCTTTCCCATTTTGTCACCTCTATTATCTCTCAAGGTTTTATGATATCCCATTTAACGGCTTCGACGTTTGTTGCACCGCCACGGGCAAACACACGAATTCCATTGCTAGTTTCACTCGGGAAAATCCTTCCGGTAAAGACTTCCTCCCCATTATTCACAAAAACTTCAATGGAAGAAACATCGACAAAGATGCGGAACGAAATTTTTTCAGCGTCCAGCCCACATTTCCGTACAGTGCCAAACTCCTCTGCAAAGGATGCTCCTGAATGAGTCCGGTCGAAGACCACCTTTTTCGTGACGGCATCATATTTAATCACCGTTTTCTGACTCTCTCCCACTCGGAGCTCCAATCCAAATTCGTCCGCCGTGCTTCCGGAGAATTCAGCGAGAAGTTCATACACTTCTCCCTCAAACCCTTCCAAACCAACTGTTTCATCCTCGACTGTCCGGCTTGCTTCTGCCTTTTCCCCGCGGAGCGCCTCCAGCTCAGCAACCGGCTGCTGAAGCAGCTTCCCACCTTTTATAGAAAGCTCCCGCGGCAGTGTCAAACAATGCGCCCAGCCGTTTTTATCCGTTGGATAGTCGATTTCCGGAAGTCCCATCCAGCCGACTAAAATCCGCCTTCCCTGAGGATCCTGCATGGTTTGCGGCGCGTAAAAATCAAAGCCGCGGTCCAGCTCATGAAAAGCACCGTGTTTAAGCTCAGCTTTCTCCATATCGAGCGGACTTCCGATCACATACCCCGACTGATAAATATTCTGATAGGAATCATCCTCCGCTTTCAAGCCTTGCGGGGAGAAAAGCAACACGCCCTGGCCTTCCAGCTCGAAATAATCCGGACATTCCCACATATAGCCGAAATGTTCACCAAGCCCGGTCTTGATTTCTCCGGCAAACTGCCAATCTTTCAAATCCTGTGAGTGGTATAAAACAACCGTTCCCGTCTCATTTTCCCGCTGGGCTCCAATCACTGCAAAGAACCGGTCTCCATCCTTCCACACCTTTGGATCCCGAAAATGGTCGGTATAGCCCTTTGGAACTTCGGCAATGACAGGCGCATCCATTTTCGCCATGCTCCCATCCTGACTCATTACAGCCATACATTGATACGGGTGGCGCACCCAATTTTCATTACGTGTATTTCCTGTATACATTAAAAACAATTTCCCCTCATGCTCGATCCCGCTGCCTGAGTATGCTCCATGGCTGTCAAATTCTTGTGACGGCTTAATGGCCATTCCAACGTTTTCCCAATGAACAAGGTCTTTAGATTTCGTATGATACCAATGCTTTAATCCATGAACAGGCCCAAGCGGAAACCATTGATAGAACATATGATATTCCCCGTTGTAATAACTGAAGCCATTTGGATCGTTTAATAGTCCTGTCTCCGGCTGAATATGAAAAGACTGGCGCCACGGACATTGATTCACCAGCTCTGCTAGCCCGGCAAGCTCTTCCCCTGTTACGTCATCCATGCTCCTGTACCGCTGCTCTTTTGTCCACTCCATGCTGTGTCACTCCTAATACAGAAAGGAGAATCGCGGGATTCTCCTTTTCATTCTTTTTTATTATGCTGCTTTATAAGATTGCTGCTGCTTGACTGTTTTTTTTTCATCTCTTTTTGCTAAAACAATCGTGACGGCAAAGGCGACGGCGAACGCGATGGCCATGCCGATGATATAGGAAATAATGACATCCGGGCGAATCGAGATGATTCCGGGAAGGCCGGCTGCCCCTAGTGCAGTGGCTTTTACCTTGAACAACGTCGCAAAGCCGGAGCCGACCGCCGAACCAATAATCGCTCCGATAAATGGATAGCGCAGTTTCAGGTTAATTCCAAACATCGCCGGTTCTGTAATTCCCAGCAAGGCGGAAATTCCGGCTGCCGAAGCCGTTCCTTTGATTTTCGCATTTTTCGTCGTTTTTAAGACGGCAAGGGTTGCTGCGCCCTGTGCGATGTTGGACATTGCGGCGATGACAAAGATAAAGGATCCGCCCGTCTTCGCAATGTCGGCAAGCAGCTGTGTCTCAACGGCAATAAAACTATGGTGCATCCCTGTAATAACAATAGGTGCATAAAGCAGGCCGAAGATAATTCCGCCAATCATCCCTGTTGTGTCATACATCCAGACAATTCCATCTGTTAATAGATTACCAGCGGAGCGTGTAAGCGGACCTACGAATGTGAAAGTCAAAACGCCGGTAATAAAGATGGAGAATAGCGGTGTTAACAGATTGTCCAATGCAGATGGAACAACTTTGCGCAGTGCTGTTTCGATTTTAGCCAGAATGTAGGATGCGGCGAGCACCGGAAGGACTGAACCCTGGTAGCCGACCTTTTCAATTTCGAGGCCAAATATATTCCAAACGGGTACTTCATTATTCAGCAGAGCCGCCCCGTATCCGTACCCATTCAGCAGGTCCGGGTGAACCATCAGCATTCCGAGCGTGGCGCCAAGGAAAGGATTCCCGCCAAACCGTTTCGTGGCAGAGAAACCAATTAATATCGGCAAAAAGACAAAGGCTGCATTTGCAAAGGTGTTAATGAGTGCGGCCAAATCGGCCATTTCAGGATTGGCATCCACCAATGATTGTCCCTCAATAAACAAGTCCGGGGCGGTGAGAATATTGTTAATTCCCATCAGCAAGCCTCCAGCGACTATCGCCGGGATGATTGGAACGAAAATATCGGACAGCATTTTGACAAACTGCTGGATCGGATTAAGCTTCTTTGTGGCCGCTTCTTTCACGTCACTTGTGGACATTTCACTTTGCCCTGTCAGCTCCGTCAAGTGCTTATACACTACGTTAACTGTGCCAGAGCCTAAAATAATTTGAAACTGGCCTCCGGTTGAGAACGTTCCTTTCACTGCATCCATTTTATCGAGCGCTTCCCGGTTAACGGCTGATTCATCCTTTAATACAAGACGCAAGCGTGTGGCACAGTGTGCAGCAGCCGAAACATTATCCGGTCCGCCAATGGCTTCGAGAATTTCCTGCGCGATATGTTTATGATCCATCATGATCCCTCACTTTTTCACTTGATTAGGAACCGGTTCCATTTGACGTTAAAAAAAAAGAAAAGTGCAATCCGCGGAACCGGTTCCATTCTAGGCTAAAAAAATAATTGACTAAAACAAGAAACCGAATTCATTTTATCGATGGAACCGGTTTCGTTGTTTTTATTATAGAGTCTGCCCGGAGACATTGTCAACGCTTTCACGCTCAATTATTTCATATTTTGAAATGGAAACTTTCTCCACTGGCAGTTCCTTAACCAGCTCCACCATTTGTCTAGCCGCCTTTTCTCCTGCTTCTTTATAAAAAAACTTGGCCGTCGTTAGAGCTGGATGGATAATTTCGGTCACGTCATAGCCGCCGAAGCCTGTCACCGCCAGATCCTTTGGAATGCTGAGCCCCTCTGCGTACGACGCCTTCATCACTCCAAGGGCAATATTATCGGTCGCGCAAACAAAGATGGAAGGACCGAATTCCTTGATAATCTCCCGTGCACTCGCCTGTGCGGCGGGAATCTTGAATAATGTCTCATAAAAGCGAACCTCGCAATTCTCCACCTCTTGAATCGCTTTTTTAAAGCCCTGCTTCCGCTTCACCCCTACCGCAATATCACGTTCCGTGACTCCCAAGTAGGCAATTCTACGATAGCCTTTTTCAAGCACATACCTTCCCATCTCATACCCGGCATGAAAATCATCATGGATAATGCTATGGAAGTTCTCATGCTCCTGCCCGATCAGCAGAACAGGAACGTTGACCGTTTCAAAGGCCTCGATATGCTCGTCCGTGATTTCGGTCGCAAGCAAAATAATCCCCGCCATCTTTTGTTTGGCGAAGCTATAAATGCTTTCAATTTCCCGCTCCCGGCTTTGGCTGGTGTTGGAAATCAGCATCTGGTAATTCATTTGTTTCAGCTGTTCATCAATCCCAATCAAAGTTTGCGAAGCAGCATACGAATCCAGCCGCGGGACAATCGTGCCAATAATATTCGTTTTCTTGGCCTTTAGGCTCTGAGCAAACGGGTTCGGTGTATACCCGGTTTCCCTGATTGCCTGTTCAATTTTCTTCCTCGTCGCTTCCCCGACAGACCCGCCATTTAAATAGCGGGAAACCGTACTCTTCGCCACACCGGCAAGCCTGGCAATATCCAAAATTGTACTCATAATCCTCAACCTCATTTCATGGGACCGTTCTACTGCTTGCTCTCCCACTATAGTATCATAAAAATACGGATCACAAGACCGTCTGACCAGACAGGTGAACGGCCGATTGCAGATGCTATTCTTTTGCCTCCATAAAGGTAAATTTCTTTAATCAAACGTTTGATTGAAAAATTTCATAACGAGAGTCAGCGGTCTAATTCGCTGGCTTTTTTCTATTGAATATCGGACAGCATTTTTTAAAAGAAGGTTCCTTACCCCCTTACCTCCTTCCTTAAGCCCATGCTTGTTAATTTTTTTACAGTATTTTACGCCAATGTTAGTTAGTTATAGATTGTTTATACTTTCGGTAAATTCCGCCATTTCCTCTCTGAATCTATGTTATCTATTAAATGTCAGAACGATCTGACATCATTTCATAAATACATAAGGAGTGGAAAAAATGAGTTATGAAAAATGGTTAAAGGATTTCAATTCGAAAGCAGTTACCCGGCGGTCGTTTATCGGCACCTCCAGCAAAGCAGCACTGGCCGCTGCGCTAAGCCTTACGATCCCCCAATCTTTGGCTGCAAAGGGCGTGGAAGCATCTTTTACCTTTAACGCCTACCCATTTACTCTCGGTGTCGCATCAGGTGATCCCCTGCCGGATGGAGTCGTATTATGGACAAGGCTTGCACCCGATCCTGCTGCGGCAGATGGCTTAGGCGGCATGCCCGATAAAAACATTCGTGTAGAGTGGGAAGTCGCAGAGGATGAACAGTTTAATAGAGTAGTAAAACACGGAACAGATGTTGCCATGCAGGAGCTTGCGCATTCCATCCATGCAGAAGTACATGGCCTTAGGCCGGGAATGGAGTATTATTATCGATTCAAAGCCGGTAACGAAATCAGTCCGGTCGGCAGGACGAAAACGGCTCCTGCTTGGGGAGCGCATGTAAACAGCCTTTCTTTTGCCTTCGCCTCCTGTCAGGCCTGGGTAGGAGGACGCTATGCCGCATACCGTGATATGGCCCAGCAGGACCTCGATTTTGTTCTCCACCTTGGGGACTATATTTATGAAAAAAGGGACACGGCAACACTTGCCGACTTCCGCAACCAGCATGCCCTTTACAAGACTTCTCCTGATCTGCAGCAGGCTCACGCTGCGTTTCCGTTTATCGTGACCTTCGATGATCACGAAGTCGAAAATAACTGGGCAAATGATATTTCACAGCCGGATGGAGAAGAATCGAACCAGAACTTTCTTGCCCTTCGCGCTGCAGCTTTTCAAGCCTATTATGAGCACCTGCCGCTCAGGCTTCGATCCAAACCGCATGGCTCTGATATGATTCTTTACCGGCAATTCACATATGGAAATTTAGCAGAATTTAATGTTTTAGATACACGCCAATACCGGGATGACCAGTTAAGGGACGGTTTTCCGAGTGCGCCGCTGGATCCTGAAGCACACAGCCCTTCAAGAACGATGATGGGCTCCAAACAGGAGCATTGGCTATTAAAAAATCTGGAGCAGTCCAAAGCCCGCTGGAATGTCATTGCCCAGCAAACCATTATGGCTCAATATGATTATGATCCCGGTTCGGGAATCAGTGTCAATCATGACCAATGGGACGGCTATGCGGCCGAACGGGATCGGATTTTAAAGTTTATCCAGCAGCATCGCCCTTCCAATCCGATTGTCCTTGCCGGCGACTGGCATTCAAGCTGGGTCAACGACCTGAAGGCTGACTTTACGAATCCTTCCTCAGAGACACTTGCAACAGAGTTTGTCGGCACTTCAATCAGTTCAGGCTGCGGCTGGAAAGACAATGTGGAAGCAGCACTTTCTGCTAACCCGCACGTAAAGCTCTTTAATGGCGACCTGCGCGGATATGTACGCTGCGATTTAACACATGATTCATGGAAAACCGACTTCCGGGTGGTTTCTTCCCCTGGCGATCCGAATGCACAAGCCTTTACGATGTCATCGTGGGAGGTTGAGAATGGAAAACCGGGTGCATCGGAAATTGGGGTATCGAAATATAATAAGGTTGGGGTAACGGTATAGAAAGCCAAGCTAGTCTTTAACACTTTATTGTATGTGGGGCCAGGCACACTGGCCTTGCATTAATGTA
>NZ_JAGGQS010000071.1:0-19974 GCF_018613175.1 Bacillus sp. ISL-47
TCTAATACTCATTCCATAAATTCGTCATTGTTCTTACATGTGGATTTGAAATCCTGCGAATAAGCGAGTATTTAAGAGTAAATCGAATTAAACTGAGGGAGTTTAAGTACATTTCTTCAAAACCTGCTGTTCCCCTTACTCTTTTGATCATTTCTTTGTATTACAGAAATGCTTGGTGGTTCAGTCGATATTACATCAATTATGTGATTTAAAGCATTTATCCCATAATGTTTGAGCGGTCCAGGATAAATTTCGCCAGCTATAGTGCCGACTTCAATAAAGTCAAGGTATCGGGATTTTGAATAAAGCGAAAAAACCCTTCCTTCATAAAGCTCGTACTCATCCATTGTAGTAAAACTCTCATTTCTAATTGAGTAAGCAATGTACCAATCAAATTTAAGTCGAATAATGGGGAGTGTTTCGTCCGCATATATGGAGCCATAAGATGATGAAGTATCATTTTCACCGACTATAATATCATTTGTTTTACAACGGTCAATATCAATGATTAACGTGTTATCCTCGGGTTCGAATATTGAGTTTAAGTAAATATAACCTTGATATTGAAGTAGTTCAGAGTAATTCATAAAAACCCCTTTCCTAAACGAACCTTCCCCTTTAGCCGAATAAAGTGCCGCCTGGTTGTTAGCATACTCTGGACTCTTACACCCATTCGCAATAAGAAAATGGGTATCGTTCTAAGGATAAAACTAAGTCCTTAAGTTCATCTATGTCTTCCCTGTTCCATTTTTCGCTTTCAAATAACCTGATTACTTTTTTTGAAACAGATAGGATTGAATCTCTAACTTCTTTAATTGAACAATTTGCAGTTAGAATTACTTGGTGTTTTACTCCCTCATCTATGCAAAAGCTTAATTCTAAATCTTCATTATCTAACTTCTTAGCTAAAACAATTGGAGTGCCGTCCATAAAATCAAACTCAAAAGGTTTTCCGAAATCAGAAACAATTAACCCTTTAATAGAATTTATCCACCAGGTTAATATAGTAACAACAAAATCAGACCATCCTTCCTCTGGAAAATAACGATGGTGGTCAATAACGAAGTAAATATCCCCAGTAACGTTTTGTCTGTTTTCTAAAGTTTCTAAATCAACTTCAATTGAGATATGCTTCTTCATCAAAATCTTTCCCTGTGCATTTATATACATTATAATTCTCTGCTTGTTTTTAATTAACCTTCTTCAGCTAAACTTCCCCTTTAGTACAATAAGAAAAGCTGCCTAAAAAGACAGCTCCACTCACTAACTCATTCAAGTAGGTTCCAAGTTACTGTTTCTACATCTTTTATCTCAACTTCACCAATACTTAATAAATGTGGTATGAAAGGGAACAAACCAAATCTGTTACTTTTTTCATTTTGAATTTTGTAATATTCAAATGTATCTCTTGGTATTGTTTTAATTTCTCTATAATTCTCAATATCCAATAGCTTAATTTCGTCCTCCGCTATATCTTCAGCAGGACCTCTGTATTTTTCTTTTGTGTAAAGGTAATAAGCATTCTTATTATTTTTGAGTTTCTCAATGGGAATTTTGAAAAAGAGTTGACCCTCTTTTGTTTTTATACCTAGGCTGGTTAATGCTTCATAGACGTAATACGGATGTAGGGGTAAAAAATGAAGAACATCATTCCATAAACAATTAAGTTTAGGAATCTGTCTTGTCAGTAACTTTGTTCTCTCTGGATGGTCGAAATACTTTTTCGAATACCTGTTATACATATTAGGATGAGATTTTTTTAAAGAATTCAGAGGAATTAGTTTGTCTCCCTTCATCTCTTTAGGAACCATATGATATACAAAACTCTGCACGACAGCACCTCCAGGTTTTATTACTTATTCAACTTGAACTCCTTATTCTCCTTCAAAGTCTTGTTCCACTAAACTGCTTCGTTAGTCGAATAAGAAAAAGCAATACTGCATTATTGAAGAATCGTGCAGTTATATATAGTATCTGATCTAAAACATTGATATGATGCACCCTTTATCATTGTTTCCATGTAACCATTGATAGGCGTTTAAGAACTTGACGTGGAGCCTCTGTGGGCATGATTGGTCTTGAAAGCCTGAAGCCGTTGTTTCATCAGGCATCCAAGCCTATCATACCCACCTCTCCACGTAAAGTCCTATGTTTGTTAACGTTAATAACTATAATTATTTACTATATATAATGCTTCTACAAAGATACAAATTTGGCATTTTTCGTATCTTTACTTACGTTGAATACGGTGGAAAATCATACTACATATAACGCCCTCTTTAGTTTAATAAGGTTACGAAACAATTACCCTTTCAAAATTTTCCCAATAGTGATACTATTTAAGGGTAATTATTCTACAAAAGGAGAGGTTCTATTGACAACTACCGCAAATGATAAAGCTATTATTAAAGAGGTGACAATTAATGCACCATTAAATTTAGTATGGTTTGCCTGGACAATTTCTGAAAGAGTTTCTGAATGGTTTGCACCTGAAACAGTTGTAGAAGCTAAAGAAGGTGGTGCATACGAACTTTACTTTATACCTGGAAATAGTGAGGGTATGAATACGAAGGGTTGTAAAATCACAAAACTTATTAATGAAAAAGAGCTACATTTTACTTGGAAAGGACCAGACCAATTTGAGACATTAATGAACAATGAAAATGAATTAACAAATGTTAATGTAAGGTTCAAATCAATCAACGAGGATTCAACCAAAGTGATCATCGAACATACTGGATTTAAAGATAATGAGGACTGGGCTAAAGCAATTAAGTGGCACCAAATGGCTTGGTCAGGAGTTCTTGATAGTCTAAAATCTGCTCTCGAAAAGGGCGAAGGAAATTTATGTTGCCAACCTTAAAAAAGAATATTTTACATACACCATCTATATTTTTTAAGTATGTAGATGGTTTTTTAAATTTCTAAAGAGCATCCAGAACCTGTCTCCTGATGTAGCAATAGTTGTTGAACTGTACTCCCTTTCAAAAAGAAAAAAGCTGCTTGTTCTGCAGCTCATCTTGAATATAAGCACAATTTAGTTGAGAAACCTACTTATTCTTAGTGCATATTTTCTTCGTACTGCGTAGCAAAAGATCCAGTTTAAAAATGACAAGTTCTTGTTGAACTAAAGCACCGGTTGTTTAAGTACATTTCTTCACAAACTTATAACAGGAATGCTCCCTCTTTAGTTAATTAAAAAAGCCACGAAAAACCTGAATATCAGCAGCTGTCCTTGAACAAAATCACCCTAATGAAGTAGGAAGAGAGAATTTTTTATTTATTTATGTTGAGCTCTTCCATTCTTCTAAATCTAGTGGGTTATTTAACGATTGTAACAGGCTCATTGTCTGTCCACCCTTGTTCCTCTTTTATCTTTTCAGCATTATCAGGATTAGCAGCATGAACCTCCACTTCGACTCCAGTAGATTCAGATTTGTAAACTTTAAGGGGTATTTCCCCTTGGTGAAACTTTTCTTCTGTTGGATTCCCAGCTCCTATTAATACTCCAAGTGCGAGTACTCCTAATCCGATTGTGCCGAATACTTTTTTCATGTTCATCCCTCTGTCTCTTATTTTTTTGTGTAACTGATTTGGCAGCTTTAAACCAAAGTGATTCATTAGTTTTACACTTTATAATTTAGTTCTCAAATACCTCTATATATCCAATTTATTAAATGCGTGGTTTTACACTTTATTACTTATCTATGGAAAAGGTATACCAACAATTTCATTATTTTGGAACATCTAACCCTTTGTATCAGAACCATTATTAATAATAAAGGAATATAAAGCCGTTTTTAATAAAATTCTCTCTTCAAATTCCTCCTTGACCTAAATTGTTTATTTTGGTTCAAAACAACTTTTCCATAAAACTGCCCTTTAGTTGAACATAAACAGCCGCCAGGTTGGGCAGCTGATCTTGAACATAAACTTGCACAATTACTCAGAATGAAGTTTCGGTAATTCATTTTGTGAGATGGATTCATCCCAATCTCTGCTAATTTTTATGCCATCTTCTGTTTGGATAACAGTCATTTGCCCTTTTGTTTTCATCCTGAATCGTACTTCTCCAGAGTTCTCTTTACCTATGATTATCATTTTGTAATTCAATCGAATTTTATCTTTTTCATTTTCGGTATCAAATTTTTCAAATACAATATCTTCGGGTTCAATAGATATTTTTTGTGCGACGGCAGCTTCTGTTATCAGTTCGAATACCCGATTAGCCAAGGTTCTTTCGTATTCGTCCTCTGTTAAATAAGTCTTACTTTTCTCAGTAATATCTGGTGGATTTTCATAATCTTTAATGGTATATTGCATTTCTTTATATTCCTTGCCTATCTGCAACGCTTCATCTTCGAAATTGGTTTGCTTACAGGCACTTATAAAGAATATGGTTAAAAAGGGGATAACCAGAATTAACAATTTTTTCAACTAACTTCCTCCTCTCAATATAATTTTACGAATAAACTCCAGAATAGTTTCAGAATCACCAGTGAAATCCAATTTATGTATACGAAAAAACTATTGAACTAGAAAAAATCCAAGATATTCACTACTCCTCAACAAACCTGCCTCGTTACTTTAAGTACTTTTTTTACAAAGTCACCTTAAAAGTTAACACCTTTACTGCGCAGTATGTGTCTACTACGACATATCAGTTACTCCACAATCTGACCCGATTGTTGAATAGTATGACTAGAATTTTTTTAAAAACAACTTGTTATTTTTTAACTTAACAAATGGATACTGGTCTCTCAGTATTCATAACCGATAAAAAGATAAAAGAATGAAGGCCGCCTATTTTATATTAATTAGGCGGCTTTTTGCACTTATATAGATATAGCAAATAAATTAATTTGTAATGCTAATCCCATTCGGCACTCCCCTTACTTTAATTGTATCAATTACTTTATTCTGTTCTTTATCGATGATGCTGACCGTATCTTCAAACATATTGGTAACATACACCCTCTTATTATCCGGACTTGCTACGACTCCATGCGATCCTTTTCCGGTTTCAATTTCAGCTGTGGCTTTCTTTGCAGCAAGATCGATTACTGTAACACTGTTGGAAGGAGCTTCTTCTGTTCCTTGGTTAGCAACATAAGCGTACTGATCATTCACATCAATGTAAACTTGGGCAGGACCAGTGCCCACGGGAATCTTTTCTACCTTATCAGTAGCCAAGTCAACAACAGCGAGAGCATTTTCTCCGTTTAAAGTAGCGACCAGGGTTTTTCCATCAGAGGTAACACCCGTAGTGACAGGAGCTGTTCCCACTTTAATTTGCTTTTCTTCCTTCATGGTTTCAAGGTTAACAACACTGACTGTATCTTCACCCATGTTTGCAATATAAGCTTTCGTGCTATCTGCCGAAATTCTGAATCCATGTGGTCCTTTCCCTGTCTCTACTGTATTAACAACATTAAAGCTCACCATATCAATGACAGTCACATTATTGTCTTCATTGTTGGTTACAGCAGCATACTTCCCATCCTCAGTAAAAACAATATGGGCAGGGTGATTTCCGACTTCGACCTCCTGGATTAGTTCATCGCTCTCAATGCTGTAAAAAAGCGCTTTTGCACTCATTTCCATTTCTTCTCCATGGCCAACGTCATCTCCGCCATGTCCTCCCATACTTGGCACAACCGTTGCCCCAATCATATTTCCATCTGGTGAAACCTGTACATTATGAACGGATCCTTCTACTTCTATTGTCGATACAATCGAATTGTCAGCTGCATTTATTTTAGAGATGCTGCCTCCTTCATTTGCGGTATAATAATATTGGACAGCTGTCTTCTGGTCGGCCTCTTCAACATTCTCATTTTCTTGCTGTTCTTGATCTTTAACTTTTGATAAAGGCTCCTCTTCACTTTTTCCCTCATCCCCTGCATTACTTGCTGAACTGCATCCTGCCAGTATCACTCCTAACATCAAAAGAAAAATAAATATACTCTTTTTTACATTACTCATGATAGGTTCCTCCCTTTCGAATTTAAGGAAAGCATAATAACTAAGCAAGAGTATAAAAGTGATTTATTTCACTTAACCAAATATATTTTCAAAAAATCTAACAATCTTTTGAAATCCATTAAATCTCCATATTTAGAATGTATGATAAAAATTTTCACCGCAAAAAAAATGAACAGACCAAACCGCAGCCTGTTCATTTAGAACTATGTTTTTATCTAAATAATAAACTCAATAAAGCTATCACTCCCACAAGCAAAGACCAGATAATTAAGAATAAGCCCGGTGGTATTTTCTTTTTTTCGATTTTTTCTTTCTTATTGGAACAGCATGACATATGACATCAGCTCCGTTCATCCTTTTGACTTTTCCCGTTTGATTGGGCTAAGTATGGCTATATACACATTGCCGTTTTGGATATACGTTTTGAAAACATCCAGCGGTCTTGGCGGGGGTCCTCCGACATTAATACCAAATTCGTCATACCTTCCTCCATGACAGGGGCAGTAAAATGTTACTCCTTCTTCTTCCTTCTTGGATTCTTCTGTAGTTCCTGCAATACATCCTAAATGTGTACATACAGGTGACATTATAATTAAAGAATTATCATTATTGTTTTTATTGATGTATACAAAGCCCTCCATTTCTTGTTCAACCCATGCATCCTGAACTGTTGTTTTATAAGGTACTTTCTTAGGGAATTCCCCCATTTCCAGTTCACTGATAGGCCCTAAGCTGGCCATCGTACTTGTATCCACCCTTTCCCTGTTGCTGCATGCTGTCAAACCCAGAGGAAGAATTGAAATGGCAAATACCCCCGCCGTTCCTTTAAGCGTTTTTGAAATAAATGTTCGTCTGCTCCATTTATCCATTTTCGCCACCTCCCTTACTTTGGATTTATGTTAACACTATTTTTTGCAGAAATTTCTGAGTTCCCCAGAAAGTGCCTGTACCAAATATGAATTTTGTGTTAACAAAGAGCCAAATGCTCATTGTATAAAATAAAAATTCCTTAAAAAATTTTTTATCCATAATTTCTGCACTTATTTTTATTATGATTTGTTTGAATAAATACAGGAGGTATTCAGTCATGAAACTTAAACTACTTGCTATATTATTTTTTGCCATCCTTTTTTTGGCTGCTTGTTCTTCACAGCAAAGCGGAGATATGAGTGGTATGGACCATGGGAACATGGACATGGAAGAAGAAAATAATAATGATGCTAATGAAAAAGAACAGGTTGAGGGACTACAAAAAACGAATGCTACTGAAACACTTACAGGAAAAGAATTTAATATAGTTGCTAAAGAAGGCAAACACCAGTTGAATGAGAGTGTTAGCGTGAATGCACTGACATTCAATGGCTCTGTTCCCGGCTCCCAAATTCGGGTAAAGCAAGGGGAAAAAGTAAAAATCAACCTTAAAAATGAATTAGACACACCTGTAACAATACATTGGCATGGGATTACAGTTCCAAACGAAATGGATGGCATCCCGGGTGTAACACAAAATGCCGTCCAGCCAGGTGAAACCTTCACATATGAATTTACACCTGAGGACCCCGGAACATACATGTACCATACCCATCAAAATGCTGTTGAGCAAATGGATAAAGGTCTTTACGGTTCTTTTATTGTAGAACCAAAAGAGAAGACCTATGATCGTGACTATACTCTCATGCTTGATGAGTGGATGAGCAAACCTGAAGAGGGTGAATCCAGCATGGAAGGTATGGATCACAGTAACATGGGGTCAGAAGAAGACAGCGGTAAAGAGACTGATTCAGAGGATTCAAGTATGAACGGTATGGATCACGGCAGTATGGAGTCAGATAGCAATGACAGCATGAATGGAATGGGCGAGATGGGCCACGATATGAGTGCTTACGATATCTTTACGATAAATGGCAAAAGCGGCGACAGCATTGAGCCTTTAAAGGTAAAAGAAGGAGAAAAGGTGAGGATTCGTCTTGTCAATGTAGGGTTTATGTCTCATAAAATCCATCTGCATGGCCATGATTTTAAAGTGGCAGCCATCGACGGACAAGAACTAAATGAACCAAAAGAAATCAAAGATCAAGTGATCTCAATAGCACCAGGTGAGCGATATGACATTGAGTTTACTGCGGACAACCCTGGTGAATGGTTCATCGAGTGCCACGGTGACATGGAAGGCACAAGTGGGATGAAGACAAAAATTCAATATGAAAACTCTTCTAACTCAACTGATAAATCTAATCAGTCTGAAGAACTTCCAGAATTCACGTTTGTTAACTATGGCGCTTCTGAACAAGGGGAATTTTCACTGGATCAGAATTACGATGTTGAATATAAAATGGATCTAAATACAGCGATGGATGGCAGCGATATGGCCTATACGATTAACGGCAAAACTTTCCCTGATACAGATAACATAAATGTTAAGGAAGGCGATCTCGTTAAGGTAACACTGACTAATAACTCTAAGATGGATGATCACCCTATGCACCTGCACGGTCACTTCTTCCAGGTTCTTAGCAAAAACGGGAAACCTATAGAAGGATCCCCGATCATGAAAGATACGATTAACTTAAAACCAGGTGATGAATACGTTGTTGCGTTTAAAGCCGATAACCCAGGCAATTGGCTATTCCACTGTCATGATCTTCACCACGCTACAGCTGGAATGGTAAATATGGTTAAGTACGACGGATTTAAGCCAAGTTTTACCCCTAATCCAAATGCTAACAATAAACCAGAGTAGTAATAATACTACCGCTAGACACAGAAAAGCGGCCTTAATAAAGGTCGCTTTTTTTGAGAGGTCAATAAATCATAAGAAAGGAGTGTTTTGGATGGGCATTGTAATTATATTTGGACTAGTCGCTTTGCTTGCTGGTTTTGGAACAATTAGTGCATTGAAAAATAAAAATTTTCTAGGTGTGCTATTTGGATTAGGCAGCTTCCTTGTTTTTGGCTGGTTTGCTGTAATGACTTTAATAAATTCCGGCTATCCTGCTATGTAAATACAGAAGAAATTTTGATTTTACTCGTTTGTTGAAAAAGTACTGCTGCTTTTTATAAATTTTAAGTTTAATCCATAAATCATGCAAACCTTTAATATATAATAAAGATCCCCCTAATTATTATAGAAATGAAAAAGGACCTTTTTTGGTCCTTTTTCATTAAAAAAGCACATAGATTCTTTCATTTGGTACTTAGCAATAATCAGATTTTAATAGTTGTTTACACAAGACGACATCGTTTCCTTTGTTGTCTGCGGATGGCATTCAGATTCTGCCTCCGGTGCTTTTTCGAGAGCCATCCATTTTCCTCTGTGGAACTGAATAACCAGCACAATTGCCCTGAATGCTATATCAGCGCCAATTGCAATCCAGACTCCTGCCAAGCCCCAGCCTAGCATGATCCCTAATACATACACAAGAACGGTGCGTACAGCCCACATGCCAACAGCTGTCAGGTACATTGGAAATTTTGTATTGTTTGCACCTTGGAAAGCACCTGTTAATACCATAAGGACAGCTAAGAAGGGTTGAAAAATGCCTGATATCTTCAGTGCTGTACCAATATTTCCGATGACCTCCTGATCCTCTGTAAAGAAACTTCCCGCCCAATCACCGAGAAAGAATAACATAGCCCCCAGGGCAGTCATAGATGCTAAAGTTAAGACGGTTGTAAGTTTGGCATATCGTCTCGCTTCATCTAGGTTGCCTGCGCCAATTTGCTGTCCGACCAGTATGGTTGCTGCCGTTGCGAACCCATAACCAATCATATAAGAAAAGACTTCAATATTTCCTGCGATTTGATGGGCTGCAAAGGCATTTGTTCCGAGTGCCACAACGAATCCGAAATAAACGATTTGGCCAGCACGCATGACTAACCGTTCACCTGCTGCTGGTGCTCCAAGCGTCGTCAACTCCATTAAATGCACTTTATCCAGCTTCCAATAGTCCTTGCGAAAAGCAAGAATCTCTGACCGGTTTAAGTAATATAAGAGTGCTGCACTTCCAACAACACGGGAAAATACAGTAGCAAGGGCAGCTCCTACAATTTCCATTTCAGGAATGAATAAAAAGCCGAATATCAAAACATAATCCAATACGGCATTAACAATATTAATAATGATACTAACTTTCATCGGTGTTTTTGTGTCTCCTGCCCCTCGCAGGATTGCACTCAAGACAAACATTAAAGACATAAAGATCGAGGGAATGCCGACGATCCTAAAATAAAGAGACCCAGCCTCCAGAACATCAGCTTCAATCCCCATTAGCTTTAATAAGGGCTCCGCAAAAAATAAGGTTGCCACACCAGTAAGCAATCCAAACAAAATCGCCAGGACAATAGACTGCTGTGATATATGCCTTGCCTTTTCCGGCAGATTTGCACCAAGAAAATTAGCAATTCTTACATTCGCAGCAACCCCAATTGCCATAAATAAAGCAAAATAGATGGCAAGAACAGCATTGGTGACTCCTACGGCTGACACTTCTGCCAGCCCAAGCTTTGAAACGAAATAGGTATCTACAAAACCAAGGATGGTTTGGAAAAAATTTTCGATTACAGCGGGTATGGCAAGTACTGTAATAATTTTCAGCCTGTCTTTGTTTGATTGAACATTTTTCAATTTTGCATCTACAACTTCTTCTTTCAATATCTTCCCTCCGTTCCTGAGAAGGTTATGAATAATAAATGTTATCTTTAATCAAATAAGGCACACCTTATAAGTGTGCCCTATTTTACCGTTAGGCTATTTTTATTATTTACTTACTAGGAACATTTATAATAAATGGAACCGTATAAAGCTTGCCAAGGTATTTAAATTGTCCCCAAATTTTATATTTGCCTGAACTAGGGAAGGTAGTCATGTATTCAACATCCGGTCCTTTAGTGGCCTCATCTTTTGGATGGACATGGAGAAACTCGTCCATTTTTTCACTTACAATGACTACATGTCCTGCAGATCCAAGATAAGGTTCCAACTCCTTAATTTTATGGCCTTTGCGGTCCGTAACAGTGAATGTCATCAATATATGCTTTTTTACGGCCAAATCATCGAACTTTAACTCAAACACTAAGTCATCTACAGCCTTTTTTAACTCCTTATCAGGATTAACTGTTTCATTCTGTTCCTCGCCTTCAACTATTACGTCATACTTGGCAAGCTGCTGCGCAGAACCTTCCGGAAGGAAATCAGCAAATATTTTATACTTTCCTGCTTTTGGAAAGGTAGTCTTCACACTAAACTTGCCTTCTCCATCATAATTGGGGTGCAAATGCTGAAAAATACTTAGATCGTGACTTATAACAAGCATGTGCATCTGTTTTTCATGTACAGCTGAAAAAGATGTTAATATTTTTCCGTCACTTTTGATCGATAAAGAAATTTCAGTTTCCTGATTAGGACTAATTTCAGCAGGACTGATAACCCAATTTGTTTGTATATCATCTATACGAATTGCAGGTTCCGAATGGACATGAGATTCATGTCCATGCATACTATGGCTTGATTCCTGATTCATCATTTCACCTCAAAAAAAATTAATTATTTTCGATCATTCTCCCATTATATGTTGAAAGTGTTTTATTACTTTATTTTGTTCCTCTGCATTACTCAGTGGTATTATATCCGCGTTTTGCTCTTTTAAAAACTTCGTTATTTCTTCTACTATTTTCACCTGTTGGAGTGCCATCTCAACATGGATTTGTTTCACTTTAGGGTCTTTCATTTTTAATGCAGAAAAAAAATTATTTTGAGCCATCGACTCACCAGAAGCCTTTCCTTCCAAAGCAATATGCACTTCTGACATTGGATTGTTTTCATTTTCTATTTCCTGTATGTCTTCTTCCTTAGGTAAATGATCTAATGCAGGAAGTTCCGGGAATTCACTTTTATCAGGATTCATCATTTCAAGCATTATTCTGGTATGGCTACGCAAGACGCCCAGTTGTAGTATAAGTATTTTTCTTAATTGCTTATTTTTTACTTGCTTTAAGTGTGATTTAAATTTAAAAATCATTCCATCATGTGATGATAAATGAGTAGTTATAATCCCCATATCTGATGCAGGTAGTAGCATTTTTACACTCCTCCTAAAAGTTTTGTTTTCATCCTCTTAATTTTTACCACTGCCATTTTCATATAAACTCCACAAAAAATGCATATTTAGGACTGGAAGTCCTTTTTGGTTGCTTTTAAAAATAAAAGCAGGCTATTATTTTTAAATACTTAGCTAGGTATAATAAATTTTTCTCATGCTATTTCTCACAGTCTTTTACAAAGACTAAGAAAAAATCTGAAAAGAGGTAGAAGCGATTGAAAAAAGGTATTTATATTGCTCTCAGTGTTTTAGTCTTAGCTTTTGGAGCCCTGTTTCTATTCATGAGATTTTCTGGTATGGGAGGGAATACGCCAAATGGCCAAATGGGCGGAATGGGGAATGGACCTGAAAACCTTGAAAATGAAGTTTATTCTTTTGACGCTCTTTTGCCAATCCCCCCTATGTTAGAAGATGCGAACCCAGACCCTAATAAGGCTGAATTCCATTTAACTGCCCAAGAATCCGAAAAGGAATTTTTAAAAGGCAAAGCGACAAAGACATTGGGCTATAACGGAGATTACCTGGGTCCCGTCATTAGAGTAAGAGCAGGTGAAGAAGTTTCAGTAAAAGTGAAAAACGATATGAGTACCGGGACTACTGTCCACTGGCATGGGCTTGAAGTTGACGGTGATCAGGATGGCGGGCCTCACTCCGGAATCCAGCCAGGAGATACTTGGAATCCACAGTTCACCATAAAACAGCCAGCTGCCACGTTATGGTATCACCCTCACCTTCTGCACACAACAGGTGAACAGGTATACATGGGGCTTGCAGGTTTGTTTTACATTGATGATGAAGTTTCGGATAACCTCGATATTCCAAAAGAATACGGAGTAGATGATGTTCCGCTTATTATCCAGGACAAACAGTTTGATGCTAATGGTAAATACGAGTATAACCTGGGGATGCATGATGTAATGATGGGACTTCAAGGAGAAGCCATTTTGGTAAATGGGACAGTCAACCCCTACATGGAAGTGCCTAGAGGAAAGGTGAGGCTTCGCCTTTTAAATGGGTCTAACGCAAGAATATACAATTTCACACTCAGCAGCGGCCAATCATTCCAACAGATTGCTAGTGATGGGGGTTTTTTGGAAAAGCCTGCTGAAATGAGCAGCTTAATTCTGAGCTCCGCCGAAAGGGCTGAGGTCATCGTTGATTTCTCTGATTATAATGAAGGTGATGTGGTTTATTTAACTGACCAGGGAACTCCGTTCATGAAGTTTGTTGTCACTGAAAAAGAAGGAAGAGATTATGCCATTCCAGCTAACTTAACAGATATCCCTGAGATTGATCCGGAAAGTGCAGTTCGTACAAGAGAATTTGTCATGCAGGGAATGGGCAGGAATGTAAACATAAACGGCAAACAAATGGATATGAATCGAATTGACGAAGAAGTTAAACTTGGTGACACCGAAATATGGGAAATTTCAAATGATGGTTCCGGGATGATGGGTGGAATGATGGGAGACAATGGCGGTATGGCGCATCCTTTTCATGCACATGGTGTACAGTTCCGGATCCTTGACAGAAACGGAAACCCGCCACCTCCTAATGAGCGAGGGTGGAAGGATACCATACTTGTTAATCCTGGCGAAAAAGTAAGGGCGATCGCAACTTTTGACCATGAAGGAGTCTTTATGTACCATTGTCATATCTTAGAGCATGAAGATGCGGGGATGATGGGACAGTTTAAGGTTAAGGAATAGCAGTGCGGTGTAATAAATTAAAAAGATCGAAGCAAGCCTTCGATCTTTTTAATTTATTTACTTTTATCTGCTTCTACAATGGAATCCCAATTATTAGCGCCATCAGTTGTATGATATATGTCTCCATTAAATGAAACAAACGCCATTTCCTGTTCATTTTTTGGGTTTTGGGCAAAATACATAACTGCATCTTCTTTCAATTCAGGCAATGGTATTTCCTCTTCTGTTTCATCAGATAGAGATAGCTTTGTCAGTTTAGCTGTACCATCATAAGTGCCATAAATCAAACTCTCGTTTGTAAAAAAGACCGATGTGCCTTGTCCGCTTCCGGAAATCAGTTCAAAGTTTTCACCTTTGTCTTTTGAAAGGTATATCCCTTGCTGCCCTGATGCGGCCAAATAATTAGCTTTTTGTGGATGCACAGCGACACTGAGCAATTTATCATCAAGGCCATTTGCCGATACTTCCTTCCATGTCGTTGCGTTATCTTCGCTGAGATAAAATCTTCCTGCTTCCATGATGGAATTTTTCTGTAGGTTCATTAGGAAAATCATCGGTTTTTCATAGCCCACTCCCATTAGATGGAAGTCAGTTTCACCTTCTACTGCTATCTGTTCAAGAGTCTGTCCATCATCAGTACTCTTTTGTATTCCTAATGGATTGGGAAGGCTTGAATCCTGTCCAGGGTGCCCACTCGTATAAAAACCGTCTTTTGTTGCATTAAAGCCCATATAATCATTATTTTCTTCCTTTGTTTTATACCATTTTCCGTTATCATAAACTTTTAACCCATCATGAGCTGCAAAAAAGAGCTTGCCTTGATTTCCAGGGTAACCCATCCCATGGATATGATCAATTTTCCCGTCAATGACTTCAAAAAAGCTATTGGATGCTTCCTCTCCCCCGCTTCCCTGTTCATCAGTTTGGCCTTCTGATTGTTCGATATCCTTGGTCTCTTTTTCTTCAGCCTTTCCACATGCTGCAAGGCTTAAAGTTAATCCAAGGACTGCTAATAATAATGACTTTTTCATAAATCTCACTCCTGCTACCAATTATAAGATCATTTCAGAAGAATAAAAACTAATCAAGCCGCTGGCCATGTTCACAATCTGAACCCTTACTCCCTTATGTAGTGTTTGCAAACCAGGCGTCCATCAAGTTTTTTCATTCTAACACTCTCCTTCAAACGATCACATAAAGACTACAATAAAAATATGCACTTAATGTGCAAAAAACACAAGGCCAGAAGTCCATTCATTATAGTTTTAATGCAATCCCTTTCCTATTAAATATGGAAAACCTAAAATATTTGATACAAAACAAGGTCCATAAACCTATGTATTAGTTGAGTCAATTAATATTTGACATAGAATTACAAAGACTCCTAACAAAAGGCACAGCTGCGGCTATGCCTTCAATTTGAGGTCAAAAATTTTTAAATATGCTCATTTACTTACCACCTGATTTCACAATTTTATGTTTTTCATCTAAAATCCCTTGTCCGGTATGGAAAGAAGGTTCCATTACCCAAACCATTCCTAAAGATCAGCAATTATTGAATACCTAATAGTTTTCTTCAATACTTTTTTCCTCCTTATATTTAATTCTGTTGCTATCTGCCCACTGAATCTACAGCTAATATTCATAGAAAATGCATATTTATAGGTTTCCTTTCCCTATTCCAAAAAAGACTTAAGAATTTTACTGGAAGTTAATAATAATGCAAAATTTCTTCATATTTTTTTTGTAAAGTTACTTTATGGATAATAACCAAATGAGGAGCAACTGCAATGAATAAGATCATGATTATTGATGAAGATCAAGGAGTGCTTAACTTTTTAACAAAGTTTTTCTTGCCGTACTATCAATGTTTACATCCTCAATCTGTTAAGCACGCATTAACATGCCTAACGTCGGAAAATGTATCGTTAGTGATAATGGAGATTACACTATCTGAAATGGATGGTTGGACGGTCTGCAAAGAAATACGGAAAGTCTCAAATGTCCCCATCTTAATTTTGACAGAAAAAAAAGAAAAAAAGGATATACTTAATGGGTTTAAGCTGGGAGCAGACGATTATATGACCAAACCTTTTAATGAGGAGGAACTGTTGGCAAGAGTTGAGGCTTTATTAAGAAGAACATCTGCTACTACCCCCAATAAGATAGGGCTTTCCTTTCAGGGGTTAATATGGGATGAAAGCGGATTTGATCTGACTTATAACGGAAAATCAATCCCCTTAACTCAGAAGGAATTTGCCCTTTTAGGATCCCTGCTAAAAACCCCCAACTATGTGTTTTCCCGTGAGGCACTGCTAAACAGCATTTGGGAAAATAATGGCCGGACTGATAACAGGACAATTGATTCCCATATCAGAAATATCCGAGATAAGTTAAGACAGTCCGGTTATCCCGTAGACCATTATTTAATTACTGTTTGGGGAATAGGATATAAATGGAATTCTAGCGGAAATTCATAGTATAGAAAGGATGAAGATTCCTTGTATATCAAAAAGTTATCAAAAAACGGTCAAATCTCACTCCCGGTGGCACTAAAGAAAACTTTGAGTGTAAAGGATGGAGAATATGTATATATATATAAGGAAGCTGGCCAGCTTGTGATTAGCAGACACCATGAAGACGATCATTTAAATAAAGTAATTTTTAGGAACGGGAGGCTCTCAATCCCTATGGAACTGAGAAAAATGTTAAAAATCTGCCCAAACTCCCTTTTATCGTTAGAAGCTCATTCGAAGAAAGGTTCTATTATAATTACAAATTTAGATAACATTGAAGTACAGTCCCAGCTAAGGATCTATCCGTAAACACAATTAAAATCTTTATACTAAATATAATTTCGTATTAAGGGAGCCGTTCAGCTCCCTTTTCTTTTGATGGCAATAAAATAAGCTATAAATAATGAGGCTATACTTAACCAAAAAGAAAAATATCCTATTTGTGAAATGTAGTTGCTTAAGGGACCATACCACGGCATCATGAAAAACACATAATCGATAACATCGTTATGTAATACCCATACAGCTGCAATTGCCAAATGCCATAATTTTATTCGATAATACGGAGCATAAAGCAGCCCCTGAATCGCCATAGCAGCATGCGACGCAATCAGCATATAACCAGTCCAATGAAGAGACCCAGTGGCATAGTAAGTAAAAATATTCATAAACACAGCCCAAACCCCGTATTTAAACAGGGTTACCATAGCTAAAGCCTCCATTAATGGCCAGTTCTTTCTAAGCAGAAAAGCCCCTAAAACCAAAACAAAAAATAAACTTGCTGTCGGACTATCAGGTACGAAAATCAGAAATTCTGGAGGTGTATGCGCCAGCTGATTTCCATACCAGATGTAGCCATAGATTGTTCCCAAAAAATTCGTTATAAATAAAATCCATATAACCCACCGCTTTTCCAGCAGTTTATAAAAAATCTTCATTTTATTTCCCCTCCAAATGTAATTACTTTACTTTGGAATTACCCATTAGTCCCTAGATGTAATAAATTTCACCTTAGGTTAGGCCAGGCGGTATAGTTTTAACCTTCGATTCAACTTTATAAAAATTGGGTGGTAAAATATATAACACCGGTTCATGTAAAGCAATATTACATAGCCATTTAATTAATGAATTTTTTTGATAATGGTTTTTTTATTGATCCTAATTTTTATTACTATAAAAGCGGCGATTGCAGAAATTAGAGCGATTCCTAATAAGTAAACTTCGTTAACCCCTTTTTTACCATTTTGTTCTTTTGATTCCTTAACTATTTCCTTTGTTTCATTAGTTTTCTTAATAGAGTCTACATCCTGAAGATCAGAAAGGAATTTTTTGCTTGGCTTCAAAATTTCCAAACTTCCATCTACAGTCATCGAGTTTTGTGCATCTCCTTGAATATTTTGAGTAAAATAAAGAGTTTTTTTGGCAGTATAAAAATCATCATTCACTTTAAATGAGGTACCTTTAGGTAGACTTGACGTTTTAAAATGACTAAATCCAAAATCGAGTAATTTCCTAGTGTCATCATAAGCAATATACTGAGATGATGCATTTAGTGTAACTACAATCAAGCTCAACTCTTTTCTTTTAGCAGCAGTCACCAATGTATGGCCAGATTGATCAACATATCCAGTTTTACCCCCTATGACTCCTTCATATGGTGACTCTCTCATAAGCTTATGGTGGGTGTATAAGGTCGTATCCCAAGATGCGCCTTTCCACTCTAGCTCTTTTGTTCCGAAAATTTCTTTGAATTCCTTATTTTCCATGACATACCGGGTTAACAAAGCTAAATCTTCAGCAGTTGTTACGTGTTCAGGATTAAATAGACCATGTGGGTTCTTAAAGACCGTGTTCTTTAAACCTAATTCATCTAAATAGTCATTTAAGTTTTTAGAAAATGCCTCTGTATTACCATCTAAATATTCTGCTATGGCGACACCTGCGTCATTGCCCGAATTAATAAGCAATCCTTGGATTAGCTTTCTAAGTGAGACAGTTTCACCTTGCTCTAAATAGACCCGTGTACCTTCTACTTCCCTTGGGTTTTTACCGACCGTTATAATATCAGTTAAATTTCCTTTTTCAATAGCATAAATGGCCGTAGCTATTTTAGTCAGGCTTGCTGGATACATCTTATCAGCTGCTTTCTTTTCAAATAACACTTCTCCCGTTTTTCCATTAAAATAGCAGTACCACTTGACACCTCTGGGCTATCAGCCGCATGGATTATATTAGGAAATCTATTAAAAATAGCAGCAATAACTATTAACACTAGTAACTTTTTCATGTTCTCCTCCTCTATATGAAGTAGTTTATTAATTAGTTAGGTACAAATTTAAAGATAAATGCGGGCAGCGAATTTTCTCCTGATTGCGATTAATCCGTTTTATACCAAAATTGTATTATAGAGAATAACTTTGAAGAAAATATGGAGGAAGAAAAATATTATCTTAGTTTCATACAAAAAACCTTCTATTCATTTTTGAACAGAAGGCTATTATATTCTAAGTTTCTAACTCATAAATTTAGTATTTTAATTTTCCAAAATAAGGGGAAGTATTAATAAATACAAATTATTCCTGTTACCTTCTTCCTTGCGGTTCAAGTTTTTTTGTGGCTGCATTTTGGTCATAAAAATGCTTTCACTTATCAAAAATTCTTTAAGTAACTTACTCAATCCTGTTTGAAAGCAATGACATTTACATTCCATTTGCTATTAATACTCAATTGTAATAATAGGACTTCCAATTGTAAGGCTGATCAATTTTTCATCTGGATTTTGTCTCAATCCTAATTGTAAATTCATCTTTTCTTTATTTTTTGTTGGTAAATAGTTTCCCCATGAATTTTTGTATGCTGAAACAGAAACAAAGTCCTCCTCAGCAAGTTGTTCAACTGGTTTAGCTGAAAGCTTATCCAAGATGGTAGTGGCCATATCACTTAATTTCTGATGCTGAGCAGGTGTAATTTTAGACTTTACAGTAAAATAAAGATTATTTCTGTTATCTAGATTGTTAGTTAGTTTTAGGTACTCCTCGTGTGACCAATTTTCTCCGGTATAACTATATGTTTGTAAAATTTTATACCTGTTGCCTTCTTTTAATGCTGTGAGAACAATTTGCTCTCTTTTGTTATTTCCGTTTATCTTTCCAGTTATTGAAATATGATGATCTTTAACTTTTTTTTCCTCCCATTGAAAGTTGGGATAATTCTTTTTTAGCTTGGCTTCGTGCTCTCTAAAAGTGCTTAACGAATCTGAATACCCAGCATTGTACTTATAATATATAGACCATTCACTAATATTTGCGTTGAATTCATCTAAACTATTTAAAATATATAAGAGGTTATCCTCTTTCCCCTGCCCAATGTGACCATAGAAAAAAATTAGTATTAATGCTAATGATATGCTAGAAATTGCTTGTTTCATGTCCATCCCTCCCTTTTAGTTAGTATGGACAAGTTTTTAAATATTATTCGTAATATTTTAGTTTAACAGATATGAATATAAGAAAAAGCACCCATGTGAGTGCTTCCTCTTTGTTATGTTACTTATAGGGGGTGGGTGGGACTTTGTCCTAGAATTAAATAATATACGAATCATATGCAGAAAGTATGGAAATGATTTAATAAAAAAATTAATTATTGATATATAATATACATATATAT
>NZ_JAGGQS010000072.1:0-26279 GCF_018613175.1 Bacillus sp. ISL-47
TATTATAGACTAAAGTGAAACTTCCAACAGCGTGTTTTCCGCTGTTGGTTAGTTGAACCAATCGGGCTTTTACGGGCAGTTGTTCGGAAACCTGACTGATTACCAACTAAAAGACTACTATTCTGAAGTTACTGCCCGTTAATCTGCAATATTGCGACATATTAATTGACAAGGTTCGCCATTTATCTGAAATTTCCTTTTTTTGAAAAGGTATTTGACATTAGGCTAATTTTTATGATAAAAATGGTTTATCTTAGTCATAGACGTAAGAAACAAAATTTCTTTTTCAATAATACTATATGGGCATTGATGGGAACCCAGTAATGCTTCTATCCCTGTTTCAGAAAGCCGGCGGCCGCTGCGAGCCGGTACAAATAGAAGGATGAATTACCTCCCTGAGCTTTCACTGTCAACCTGCACAGCAGTCATAGCAGTGAACGGTTAATCCGTTATCATGGAAAGAGTGGAGGGCTTTTGTCCTCAATTTGGGTGGTACCGCGCAATTTAAATCATGCGTCCCTGCTATGTGCAGGGGCGCTTTTTGTATGTGGAAATCGCTCCCATCTTTGCCTGTGGAACTACCTTTTAACTATTTCGTTACAGTTTAATCTAGGAGGAATTTACCAATGAATTTACTTGAAGATTTGCAATGGAGAGGGATCGTCTATCAGCAAACAGATGAAGAGGGGATCCAGAATACTCTTGATAAAGAAAAGGTCTCTTTATACTGTGGTGTGGACCCTACCGCAGACAGTATGCATATTGGGCATCTCCTGCCATTTTTGACTTTAAGGCGTTTTCAAAAAGAAGGACACCGTCCAATCGTTCTTGTTGGAGGTGCGACTGGTTTAATTGGAGATCCGAGCGGCAAAAGCGAGGAACGCAAGCTGCAGACTCTTGAGACTGTTCAGCATAATGTGGATTGTATCAAGAGTCAATTAAAGAGAATCTTTGACTTTGATAGTGAAAATGGAGCCATCATGGTGAATAACTATGACTGGGCAGGATCAATGGATATCGTAACATTCCTCCGCGATTACGGAAAGCATGTCGGTGTCAACTACATGCTTGCAAAAGATACGATTTCCTCGAGATTGGAAACAGGCATCTCTTTCACTGAATTTACTTACACGATCTTGCAGGCGATGGATTTCCTTCATTTATATGAGAACCATAACTGCAAGATGCAAATTGGTGGAAGCGACCAATGGGGCAATATTACAACAGGACTTGAACTTATCCGTAAAATGGCACCGGAAGGCTCGAAAGCTTATGGCCTGACAATCCCGCTTGTAACAAAAGCAGATGGAACCAAGTTTGGGAAAACGGAAAGTGGAGCAATCTGGCTTGATTCAGAAAAGACATCTCCATACGAGTTCTACCAATTCTGGATTAATACTGCTGATGCTGATGTTATTAAATATTTAAAGTTTTTCACATTCTTATCTCGCGAAGAAATTGAAGAGCTTGAAAAAGCTGTTCAGGAAGAACCGCATCTTCGCAAAGCACAGAAAGCCCTTGCGGAAGAAATGACTCGCCTGATCCATGGTGATGAAGCCTTGGAGCAGGCAATTAAAATTACTGCTGCCCTTTTCAGCGGGGATATTAAGAATCTTTCTGCTTCTGAGATTAAACAAGGCTTTAAGGATGTTCCTTCCTATGAGCATTCAGAGGGTGGAGAAATCGGAATCGTTGACTTGCTGGTTGCTGCGAAGATTTCATCGTCTAAGCGCCAGGCCCGTGAAGATGTTACAAATGGCGCCGTTTCTGTCAATGGTGAGCGTGTAACAGAGCTTGATTACGTTCTTTCGGAAAAAGACAGGATTGAAGGCCAATTTACCGTCATTCGCCGCGGAAAGAAAAAATATTTCTTAATTAAGTACTAAAAAGAAAGCCCTCCGGTTGAAGGAGGGCTTTTCTTGTGTTCACATTTGGCACCATTCAGGTTATTGACAATGATAATAGCGCTAAATATAAGATATGGAAGTTAATCTCACCAATTAGTGCCGATCCAGGTAGTTAATCATGCTGATTAACGACGGTAACAGCCCTGAAGATTAAAAAAAGGTAGTTAATCCTACTGATCGACGAAGATAATTCTGAATCAAACAAGGGAGCTATCCCATTCCTACCCATTTATGCTTCTAGAAACTCCACCTCATTATTTCCTAAAAACAAAAAAACTGCCGACATATATCGGCAGTTTTTAAATGAATATTAACGAGAGTAGAATTCAACGATTAGAGATTCGTTGATTTCAGCTGGAAGTTCAGAACGCTCAGGCATACGAGTGAAAGTTCCTTCTAGCTTGTCTGCATCGAAAGATACGAAGTCAGGAACGAAGTTGTTAACTTCGATTGCTTCTTTAACGATGTCAAGGTTGCGAGATTTTTCGCGAAGTGTGATTATTTGACCAGGTGCAACGCGGTATGATGGAATATCAACACGAGCTCCATCAACCATGATGTGGCCATGGTTAACAAGCTGGCGAGCCTGACGGCGAGTACGTGCAAGACCTAAACGGTATACAACGTTGTCAAGACGTGATTCTAAAAGAATCATGAAGTTTTCACCGTGTTTACCAGGCATTTTGCCTGCTTTGTCAAATAAGTTACGGAATTGACGCTCATTTACTCCGTACATATGACGAAGCTTTTGCTTTTCTTGCAATTGCAATCCGTATTCAGATAATTTTCTGCGTTGGTTTGGACCATGTTGTCCAGGAGCGTAAGGACGCTTTTCTAATTCTTTACCAGTACCGCTTAGAGAGATTCCAAGGCGGCGGGATAATTTCCAGCTTGGACCAGTATAACGAGCCATTTAAGACTCCTCCTTTTGTGTTTTTATTTTGGTAAAATAAAAACAGAAACAGATGTGCACAACAATCAAGACCATTTTGTTTTCATGTACCTTCGCCCTAGCAGCAGAGGGTTACACAGTACCCCATCCCCAGATTGCTTGTCGCCGATGACGCCTGAAGCTGCACAAAACTAACTTCAAAGCTCTGGTTGAGGAACAAAATGAGTACATCAAGGTGCTCACATAGGCTGCAATATTTTACACAAGGAGTATTATATAATTTTTATTGGATATAAGTCAAGGTGTTATCGCTTATTTATCTCTAAGATTATTGAAAGGTATATGCAATTATATATGAGAAATAAGCACTATGCTATTTTTTGCGTGAAATTATTAAACAACTAAAGAGCCATTTGGAAAGATATGATATAATAAAGAAAAAATTGGAATAGATGCAGAAGTGGTTTTAATGAATAAAGGAAGAAATGAAAAGCGGATACGCTTTTTTTAATTTTGTGTTTATTTTATAGACGATGTATGATTTTTCAAAAGCAACAAACTTTACGAAAACAGCCTTTTAAATAGAAGGTTTTGCGATGGCCTGCTGCTTTGGCTGATACTTACTGAAGAAGATATTAAAATTACGAAAATTGATACGAAATAGCCATAAAGTTTTCGAAATAGAATAGTCTGGTTAGCTATAATGTTCTTATTGATCTAATAATTCCTGATCTGAAACAGTTGATAGGTGATGATGGAGATGGATACGCTCGAACGCCAAATCATTTTTAAATTGAAAAGCCGTTTCTTTGATATTATCGATACAGAGACCGGGTTTTTTCATTATGAAAAACTGCTGGCTGAAATGCTTTCGGCCATAAAAACTCTGAGCGGTGCGGAAGAAATTATTTTATATGGCTGGAATGAATGGAAACAGGAGTTTTTTGTAGAAGCTTCGACTAATCCCGGCTATCAGGCAAGCGCTGGGCCCCCTGTTATTTCCTGTGCCGACCTCAAGTCACAGGTAAGGAAAAGCAGGAAAATCGGCAGGACGGACACAGGTACCCAGAGGGAGGAACTAATCCTTCCATTAATGAAGGGTGACCAATTACTTGGCAGTATGATCCTCAAAGGGGAACAGGAACCTTTCAAATCCCTGCAAGAAAATATTTTGCAGGAGCTTAGCAGAGAGTGCGGGCAATTTTTAGATAAAGCCAATGGGCTTGCCAAGATTGTATCGGAAGAAAAACGGTATAAACAGCTTTACCGGGTAACTGAAAAATTTCACTCTTCAATGAATATGGATATGGTGCTGGGAGAGATCATTTATACCTTGCAGGAAGTATATCCTACCTTTACCTATTATCTATTATTATCGCAGGACAATAGTAATCACGGAGATTTGCCGATTAGGGATCTGGAATATGACAGCGAAAATATAGCAGCCATGCAGGCCTATGTCACAGGGGCTGCTCAATTTGAAGATTCCGTTCAGGAAAAGCGCTCGGTCCTTTATGCCCCGTTAAAAGGAAAACAGGGGGTTTATGGAGTCCTTCAAGTGATCGCTCCAAATACCCTCATGTTTCCTAAAAATGAGGTTGAGTTTATCACACTGCTTGCCAATACGGCAGGAAGTGCACTTGAAAATGCACAGCTTTATCAACAATCCAAGCGCCTAATAGCAGACCTTCAATTAATCAATGAAACCTCCCATCGCCTGAATTCAAATTTGCGTCTGACGGAAACGATGACGTTTATGTCAGAGCAAATCTTGCGTTCATTTGACGCCGAAGAAGCTGGTTTTATTCTGGTATCTGAGGAAGGCGTCCATACAAGTGTAATGAATGGGAGTACTGATTTCTTTCACACTAATGATGCGGATCCTTATATTCGGTATATTAAGGAAAAAATCATTCAGGAGCGCGAATCTCTTTTTATTGGGGATTTCAGCCTGCAAAGCCAGAAACCGATTTCTCATTTTAAATCCATTATGGCGGTGCCAATGGCCCAATCAGGTACATTAAAGGGATTTGCGCTAGTCTTGCACCGCTCTCCTTACCATTTTTCATTTGAAACTTTTAAACTGCTGCAATCATTGATCCATCATTCCACTTTAGCCTTCACCAATGCAATGTTAAGGGAAGAGCTGGAAAAGATGGTTGTGACAGATCATTTAACAAAGCTTTACTCCAGGAGCTATTTGGACGACCGTATACATCAATCAATGAATCAAGACCATGAAGGAACATTTATGCTGATTGATATTGATGACTTTAAAACGATAAATGATACGTATGGGCATCAGGTTGGCGATGATGTTATTATCCAGGTCGCAAATGTAATGAATGGGAATATACGCGGCACTGATATAGGTGCTAGATGGGGTGGCGAGGAGCTGGCTGTTTACCTTCCAGGTGTTTCACTTGCATCAGGGACAATTATTGCTGAAAGGCTCGTTAAAAAGGTATATGAAAGCTCGAATCCTCAAGTGACCATTTCATGTGGAGTCTCATATTGGTGCAGGGGACGGAAAGACACCTATCCAGCCTTATTTAAGAGAGCAGATCGAGCATTATATACTGCAAAGCATTCAGGTAAAAATAAAGCAGTTATTGAGTCGGCTGAAAATTCATTTATTTAGGGGTTGCCATAATAGCGCAGGCAGTCCCTTTTTCTATATTAAGATGGTATTTTTTAAAACAAAATACTTTCAAAAGGTAGGCAATTATCATATGCTGAAAGAGAGGTTTTTTTTTATAGAAATTAATGAAAGCGTTTACATCGAAAGGGAGAGTTATGATGGAAAGGAAACATCATGTAAAGTTTGAGACACAGGTTATCCATGAAGGTTATGATTCAGAAAGGTTTAATGGAAGCCTAGCACCGCCAATTTTTCAAACATCAACTTTTACATTTGAAACTGCACAGCAAGGCGAAAAGCGCTTTGCTGGTGAAGAGGAAGGATATATTTATTCACGTCTTGGCAATCCGACGGTTAAAATGCTTGAAGACAGAATGGCAGCCCTTGAGAAGGGAGAATCTGCACTTGCTTTTGGTTCTGGCATGGCTGCGGTATCTGCAGTGCTATTTGCTTTAACTAAAACAGGGGATCACATATTATGCTCTCAGGGCGTTTATGGATGCACATTTGGTTTGCTGGAGATGATGAATGAAAAATATAAAATTAGCCATGATTTTTCCGCCATGGAATCAAAAGAACAGCTTCTGCAGGAAATAAAACCTGAGACTGCCTGCATTTATGTGGAAACGCCGATTAACCCAACAATGAAACTGGTAAACTTGGAAATGGTTGCAGAAGTAGGGAGAGAGAAAGGAATACCTGTTGTAGTCGATAATACTTTCTGTTCCCCTTATCTACAGAATCCGATCGAACTGGGCTGCGATATCGTTATTCACAGTGCGACAAAGTATATAGGGGGCCATGGGGATGTCGTGGCAGGGATTGTCATAGGTCCAAAAGAATTCTTGGATAAAGTGTCAATGACCACTCAAAAAGATATTGGGGGAATTATCTCTCCATTTGATGCCTGGCTGCTCCTCCGAGGGTTAAAAACGCTTGCTGTAAGGCTTGACCGCCATTGCGAGAACGCTGAGAAGCTTGCGGGATATCTATTGAAACATCCAAAAGTCGAAAAGATTTATTTTCCGGGGGACAGGAATAATCCCGAGTACGCGATCATGCAAAAACAAATGAGGAAACCGGGCGGGATGATTTCATTTACTTTAAAAGGAGATAAAGAAACAGCCCAGGCATTTATGAATGAGCTAAAGCTAATCAAAATTGCTGTGAGTCTTGGAGATGCCGAGACATTGATCCAGCACCCGGCTACCATGACCCATGCGGTTGTGCCACAAGAATCCCGGGAGCGTATGGGGATTGAAGATACATTGTTGAGACTTTCGGTTGGTCTTGAATCATGGGAAGATATCCGTGATGATCTGGCCCAGGCGCTTGAAAGAATTTAACATATACAAAAAGGAGATGTCCTGTTTATGGGATCATCTCCTTTATTGTTATAGGTAGGATGCCAGTACTTTTGTAAATTCTTCTAAGTATTCCTGATCGAGTTCATCAAAGCGGTTTTTTTCAGGTGAATCAATATCCAAAACCCCTAGCAGATTCCCGTCTTTGATAAGAGGAACAACGATTTCCGACTCAGAAGCCGCATCGCAGGCAATATGTCCAGGGAATTGATGGACATCTTCTACACGTACAGTTTCCATTTGTTTGGCTGCCGTTCCACAGACCCCTTTTCCAAGTGGAATCCTTACACAGGCAGGCAGTCCCTGAAAAGGCCCAAGCACAAGTTCTCCTTCTTCCATCAGGTAAAATCCTACCCAATTTGTACGGCCAAGGAATTGATTGAGCAGTGCAGATGCATTGCTAAGATTGGCAATTTGGTTCTTTTCTCCTTCAAGCAATGCAGAAAGCTGTTTGATGACCAATTTATAATTTTCTTCACGGGTTCCCCGGTATGATTCGACATTAAACATCACTATTCACCTTACTCTCTTAAAAATATGTGAATTTCCTGGCAGAAACGCAGGAAATAAGGAGGACATTGTCGAGAATTTAAAAAAGGATAAGACGATTTTAGCAAGAATGTTTAATTATAACAACTAATCCGCGTATTAAGGTGAATTTGACTAAAGAAAGCGAGGCGGGAACGGTGAGGAAAAATTCTAAAGAGGCGATTGTTGCGGCTGCTATATCCCTATTTAATACGAAGGGTTTTTCCGGGACATCCATTCGGGATATTGCCGGGAAAGCAAAAACCAATCCAGCAAACATATCATACTACTTTGATAACAAACATGGATTGCTTGAATACTGCTTCACTGCTTTTTTTGAAGGCTATATTCAGGAGATTGAGAGGGGCTTTTCTCTGATGGATCAAGGAGCAGCCATCAGCTTGAAGAAAATAGCGGAGAATATCATGGCTTACCAATTTGACAATAGCCATTTGACCAGGCTTATTCTCCGCGAAGTATCCATTGATTCACAGGTGGTCCGGGAAATTATGTCCACTTATTTGGCTAAGGAAAAATTTTATTTCAGTAAAGTGCTGGAACGCGGCATGAAAACGAAAGAGTTTCGGGCCCATACTGCCAATTATATGATTATCCAATTAAAAGGACTATTATCCATGCCGTTTTTGAATACCCATTATATGTCGGAAGTCCTGCATGTGTTCCCGCACGAAAGATACTTCGCAGAGAAATACACAAAGGAGATCTTCAATTGGATTGATGGTGTTCTATGCAATCATCATGCTGGTAAACCATATGCTGCAGTGTTGTAATACTGTCTTTAACAGTTAAAACCAATCAGAGGTATTTCATGACACTGCGGCCCTGGCCCATTTCCTTTACCTGATGCGCATCTGAACCATAAATTAGCGGTATCCCTTTTTTGACAGCTTCTCCCGCAACCCAATCAGGAGGATATGGTTCCCTGCAAAGGGGCTTGGAGTAACCTGCTCCATTATAATCAAGCTCATAACCCTGCATTTTTACTGCCTCAAGCAATTGCAGGATTTCTCCCTTAAATTCCCTATTAATGGGATATTTTTTTTGAAATTTTTTAACCAGTGTAATATGGCCAATTCTTTTAGGTTTAAATAGACCCAAATCAGATCGGACCGATAATAGCAGAGTACGGAAGTAATTGGTGTATAATGCTTCTATTGAACCGTATTGCTCGATCATTTTTCCAAAAACTTCCGGGCTATAGTCGAGGCATTCGTATTTGTTCCCGTGCTTTAAAAAGTGGACAGATAAGATGGAATCATCCAAATATTTTCCTGCGTTATTCAGAAAGCTTTTGGTTTCCTGTTCAAAGCCTTCTATGAAATCCACCTCGAGCCCAGCGTTAATTTTTATTTTTCCTCTATAAGCCGCTTTGATCCTTGAAATATCTTCAAAGTATTGTTCGAGATCTCCCTGCCTCATGGCACTGTCAGAGGCTGGTGCAGGGTCAATAAAACTTTCAGGCAAAGGGGCATGTTCAGTAAAGGAAATTTCCTTGAAGCCAAGCTCCAATGCTTTTTCGACATAATCTTCCAAAGGGTCTTTTGTACCGTGCGGACAGAATGATGTGTGAATGTGGCCGTCTTTTATCATAAGGAATATCACCTTTCTTTTAGAAGTAGGGAGGAAATAAGCAATAAAAAGCGAATTGGTTGTAATTGAGAATCTCATATTGTTCAATAAAGGAGATGGCGAGTGGCTTGTTCGTTTCTCTTGCTTCTGAAAAATACCAATCAAATGATAAAACTGCCAACCGATAAACGCAACAAATTCATAAAAATATGAAATAAATAGTCAAAAAATGTCGTTTACATGGTATCATAAAAACATTGAAAATAACATGCAATAAAATCCTATACATATACATATCGGCTCGGGAACAGAACAGGGGGCTTTAACATGGAATACATAATTGGAGGTATAGTCATACTTATATGCCTATATCTGACGGGATATTTTTTGAAGAAAAAGCATTATAAAGAAATTGACAGGCTTGAAACGTGGAAGATGGATATTACAGATCGCCCTGTTCTAGATGAAATGTCAAGGGTTAAAAAGCTGAATATGACAGGCCAGACCGAGGAGTTGTTTGAACGCTGGAGAAACGAGTGGGACGAAATTGTTACAACACAGCTTCCTGATGTTGAGGAATATTTATTTGACGCAGAAGAGAACATCGATAAATACCGTTTCAAAAAAGCCCAGGAAATTCAGCAGAAAATCGAAAAGCGTTTATATGAAATTGAAGAGAGTATTAAAAAATTGCTTGGCGAATTGAATGAGCTTGTTGGGAGCGAAGAGAAAAACAGGGCGGAAATTGAAGAATTGAAGGATATGTACCGAGAATGCAAGAAGTCATTGCTTGCCCATCGCCATACATTCGGAAAAGCAGAAACTCTTCTTGAAACACAGCTTGATGAGGCTTTAGGGAAGTTTGAAGAATTTGATGAAAAGACAGAGAAGGGCAACTATCTTGAAGCACGTGAAACACTCCTAATGATTAAAGCGCTGCTGGAGGATGCCCAAAGCAAAATGGAGGCAATTCCAAACTTAATGGTGGAATGCCAATCCAAAATTCCATCACAGCTGGAAGAATTGAAGGATGGATACAAGGAGATGCTTGAACAAGGCTATATCCTGGAGCATTTGCAAATGGAAAATGAAATTGAGCGTCTTGTACAGGAAGTGGCTGCATACGCCGGCTGTGTTGACAAAGCAGAGACGGCTGAAGTCCAAAAAGGCGTTGATGAAATTAAAGATAAAATTGATCTTCTATACGACCTTCTTGAAAAAGAAGTCCATGCAAGACATTACCTAAGCCAGCAAGATGAATCAACAAGAAACATGCTATATAATAATAAGGACATTAATAGCCATCTGAAGGCGGAAATGTCGGTTGTCCAGCAGAGCTACCATGTTACAGATAAGGACCTGGAAGTTCAAGTGCAATTAGAAAAAAAATTATCCCAGCTCTTTAAAAAATTCGAAGTGCTGGATCATAAAATTAATAGCAAAAGCGCTCCTCACACTGTTTTAAGGGAAGAGCTTGCTGAAGTAAAGGAACAGCTTGAAGAAATCTCGGACGAACAAGCTGCATTCGCAGAAAAACTCCAGGCATTAAGAAAAGATGAACTGTCTGCCAGGGAAATGGTAAAAGAGTTAACCAAAAAAGTATCCGAGACTATGAGGCTTATTTCTAAAAACAATGTTCCTGGCGTTTCACAGGAATATAAGTATTTGATCCAGGATGCAAAAGAAAGCATAGACAATGTGCTGGCGAAGCTGGATGAGAAACCATTAAACATCCCTGCTGTCCAGCAGTATCTTGAAGTGGCTGTCCTTACGGTAGACAAGGCTGCTGACTCTACCAATGACATGATAGAGACCATTCTGCTTGCAGAGAAAGTAATTCAGTATGGAAACAGATATAGAAGCAGATATCCGTCCATAGATAAAGGCCTTAAAGAAGCGGAATCTTCGTTTAGGAGCTATGATTATAAAACAGCGCTGGAACAGGCTGCTTCTTCTATAGAAGAGGTGGATCCGGGAGCTATAAAGAAAATCGAAGACATTATGAAAGAATAGATAAAAGACCAGATCCACCCGGATCTGGTCTTTTATTGTAGATTCGCTGCTCTTAGTCCTGAACATGAATAGTTTTCTGGGATTCTCCGAAAGCCAATGCCAGAAAGTAGCCAATGATCGCTCCTGTGATGGCAGGCACGAGCCAGCCGATCCCCTGGGCAAAGAATGGAAGGAATTGAAGAGGGTCTGTTATGAATGCTACATCCATTCCAGCGGTTTTTAGTCCATCAATAAAACTGATTAGGCCTGTTGGAATTAAAGCACCTATATAGACCAAAGAGTATCCATTAAATGCATTATGCATAAAGGAAAGCAAAATCAGCACAATTGCCAGCGGGTAGATCATGATTAATATTGGCAAGGATATTTGAATTAATTGTGTTAAACCGATATTTGCTACAATCATGCTAAACAAAGAGAGAATGGCCACAATGGTTTTATAAGAAACTTTAGGGAGCAGGTTAGAGAAATACTGTGCACAGGCAGAGACAAGGCCGACAGAAGTTGTCAGGCAGGCAACCGTGATTGCTAGCGCCAGTATCGCTGCTCCTGCAGATCCAAACAAGTATTGTGCAGAAGCAGAAAGGATAGCACCCCCATTATCCATTTTTCCTAAAGCATCCATGCTGGAGGCCCCTATATACGCAAGGGAAAGATAAACCGCTGCTAAACCTGCTGCTGCGATCAGTCCAGCTGTAATGCATATCTTCATAAGAGACTTTTTATTTGTAATACCCATTCCTTTGATAGAATTGATTACAACGATCCCAAATACAAGAGCTGCAATCGTATCCATTGTCAGATAACCTTCAATAAATCCTTTGAAAAATGGTCCATCCGCATATGCACCTTGTGGGGCTTTAAGATCGCCGAGCGGTGTAATAAAACTTTTTATTACAAGGACTGCAAGAATAATAAGCAATGCCGGTGTAAAAAGCTTGCCAATCCTGTCCACTAATTTGGAAGGATTTAATGAAAGCCAGGCAGTGATGCCGAAAAAGATGACAGTATACAAAAATAGTGGAAGTCCAGTTTTGGAAGCGGTTTCAGGCAGGAACGGAATAATACCGATTTCATAAGCTACAGTCCCTGTACGCGGAATTCCAAAAAGTGGTCCTATGGCCAAATACATGACAATTGTAAATACTAATCCATATAAGGGATGCACACGGCTAGCGATTGTCTGTAAGTCCCCATTTTTTGCTATTGCAATAATGCCTAAAAGCGGCAATCCAACACCTGTAATCAAAAATCCAAAAATGGCAGTCCATACATTTGTACCGGCTTCCTGGCCCAGGAAAGGAGGAAAAATCATATTCCCTGCTCCAAAGAAAAGAGCAAATAACAGCAGCCCAACCGCTAGAATTTGCTTTGATGTTAGTGTTTTATTCTCCATATATATCCTCCTGAAAGATGGTTCTATTTCTTAATGTTTAGAACATTTTCATATTAGCATACGTTATGAGAAATTTGTCGAATAAAAATGAAGTCTTAATATTTTGTATTTTATAATAACATCCGAACAGAAAAACAGTACCGGAAGATTACCATTTAACAGCCTTCCACAGACAAATATATTCATTCATTTACTAAAAAAGGGCAAAAATGAATAATTTAATAAGGCTGTTTTCGCCACTTTGTTGTTTTTTAAACAAGTAGTGAGGTGAGCTTGATTTCCACTCCAGGATGCTCAGCGAACGCGGGGCGGGCGGTGAGCCTCCTCGGTGCGCAGCACCTGTGGGGTCTCACCTGTCCCACTCCTCCCGCGGAGTCTCGCACCTTGCGCTTCAATCAACCAACCTTATTTATCAATGTTTTTATTTAAACAAAATCTATTTAAAAACAACAATCTTTAAGTAAAGAGCCTTTAATAAAGTCCCCATTTGCCTCTCATGATCACTCATTTATCTGGATATAATTAATTACGTTTTCATTCGGAGCAGGTTATGATATGATTTAAAGTTGGCAAAAGGGTTTTCGAAATGGAAGGAGAAGACCATGATTTACTTTGATAACAGTGCAACAACAAAACCATATAAAGAAGTGCTTGATTCATTTATAAAGGTTTCCTCGGAATATTTCGGGAACCCATCTTCATTGCATGGCATTGGAGGTCAGGCAGAAAGGCTTTTAAAGCAGGCAAGAGAGCAAATTGCCCATTTGATGAATGTCCAGCATAATGAGATTTATTTTACCTCTGGAGGGACAGAAAGCAATAATTTGGCTCTAAAGGGTACGGCTTTAATGCACAGGAACAGGGGCCGCCATATTATTACTACAGAAGTAGAACATGCTTCAGTAAAGGAAACCATGGCGCAGCTCAGTGACCTGGGCTACCGCGTTACTTTTATACCGCCAGGCAGCAGCGGAGTAATAAGTGTAGAGGAAATAGAAAAAGAGATCACATCCGAAACGATATTAGTTTCGGTTATGCATGTAAATAATGAAATAGGTTCTATTCAGCCTATTAAAGAAATCGGCAATTTGCTGAAAAAGCATTCGAAAATTGTGTTCCATGTGGATGATGTTCAGGGAGTTGGCAAGGTTCCTCTTGACCTTCATGAAGCTAATGTCGATTTGTGTACCCTTTCTGCCCACAAATTTCACGGTTTAAAAGGGAATGGAGTCCTATTTATCCGTGATGGCATCACTCTTTCACCATTATTTTCGGGTGGGAATCAGGAGTGGAAGCAAAGAAGCGGCACTGAAAATGTAGCTGGCATAGTGGCAATGGCAAAGGCATTAAGACTTACAATGAATAATAAAGAAAAATATCTTTATCGGCTTTTATCTATTAAAAAGTATTTAATGGAAGAGCTCGGAAAAATGGACGATATCACTGTCCATACCCCTGAAAGCCATTCAGCACCGCATATTATTAATTTTTCCATAAAAGGGTTTAAAGCTGAGGTATTTGTCCACGCTCTTGAAGAGAAGGGCATTTATGTTTCTACCACAAGTGCTTGCTCGTCAAAGAAAGCGGCTGCCAGCAGTACTCTGATTGCAATCGGAGTTCCGGAAAAAGATGCAAAAAGTGCCATAAGGGTAAGCTTAACTTATGAAAATTCACTTGAAGAAGCCGCAGCTTTTATAGAGGCAGTGAAAGAGACTGTTAATCGGCTAAGAGAGGTTATGAAATAATGATAAATTATGATCGAATACTTATTAGATATGGAGAAATTTCCACAAAAGGCAGGAACCGCAACAAGTTTGTAGATAAATTGAGGAAAAGCATATCCAATGTGCTTCATGATTTTACCGGAATCAAGATTGAGGCTACGAGGGACCGTATGTATGTCATTCTGAATGGTGCAGATGGCAAGGAGGTTTCAGAACGGCTTAAGGGTGTGTTTGGGATCCAATCCTTCAGCCCCGCTGTTAAAACCAATAAAGATATGGAAGACATGAAGGATGCAGCATTGGCCTTATTCAAAAAGAATTATGAAGAAGGAAAAACATTTAAAATCACAACCAAAAGGGCTGATAAGAGTTTCCCTTTAAATACAGACGAACTCAATCATGAGTTTGGCGGATATTTGCTAAAGAATGTATCGGGCTTGAAGGTGAATGTTAAAAAGCCCGATATAAATCTCCAAATTGAAATTCGGGAAGAAGCAGCCTACTTATCGTGCGAAACGATCCAAGGAGCAGGAGGCCTTCCGGCTGGATCCGGCGGCAAAGCGATGTTAATGCTTTCCGGAGGGATCGATAGTCCTGTAGCTGGATATTTATCGATGAAAAGAGGCCTGGAAGTAGAAGCTGTCCATTTTTACAGCCCGCCTTTTACAAGTGAACGTGCAAAACAGAAAGTTATTGATCTCACAGAAAGATTGGCAAATATTACAGGGGCGGTTTCGCTGCATATTGTTCCGTTTACTGAAATCCAGCAGCTGATTCAGCAGCAGGTTCCCCAAAATTATACAATGACAGCAACAAGGCGCCTAATGCTGCGAATTACAGATGAAATCCGCAGGAAAAATGACGGGCTTGCCATCATAACAGGGGAAAGTCTTGGACAAGTGGCCAGCCAGACGCTCGAGAGCATGTACGCAATAAATGACGTAACGAACACTCCTGTCCTTAGGCCGCTAATCACAATGGATAAATCCGAAATCATTGAGATTGCTCAAAAGATTGATACACATGATATATCCATCAGGCCGTTTGAAGATTGCTGTACGGTTTTTGTTCCGGCTTCTCCAAAGACAAAGCCGAAACGGGACAAAGTCCGTCACTTTGAAAGCTTTGTTGATTTCGAACCTCTTATTGCAAAAGCAGTTGAGAATACAGAAAAGATGATTATTAAGCCTCAATCCGGCAAGGAAGAGTCTTTTGAAGATTTATTTTAACCTTTGGGTATGATCTCGCTGATTGCTGTGGCAATCTGTTGATTTATATAATCGGAACATGCTTCTATGCTACATGATTCAACTTAAAGAATTGAAAGAAATTACCAGTAAATATTTGAATATGGCCATGTGATTCTACACATTCTATACTCACAAGGAGGTGAAATCACATGGCAAACAACAACAGCTCAAACCAACTTCTAGTTCCTGGAGTTCAACAAGCTCTAGATCAAATGAAGTACGAAATTGCTACTGAATTCGGTGTAAACCTTGGTGCAGAAACTACTTCTCGTGCTAACGGTTCAGTAGGTGGAGAAATCACTAAGCGCTTAGTTCAAATGGCTGAACAGCAATTAGGCGGTTTCCAAAAATAATTAAATAATATGGCTACAAGGAGCAGGAATTCATTCCTGCTCCTTATTTATGTTTAAGTTTTGTTTAAAGGCTCAATGGTGACCCTTGCAGTTGATAATGGAACTGAAAAAGCAAGAACTTCACAAATCCTTCGTGCGATGTATATTCATAATTGTAAGTATATGTCCTGCGGAAAATGTGAGTCATGCACAGAGGGACACCTGCCCCGCTGTTCGCTGAGCTTTTGAAGGAATTAACAGGCAGGCTTAACATAGCCTAATTGAGGACAGAAAACATTTATGAAAAAAATAAATAATTTAAAATTTTAGAATAATTTAGTATAATAATTTCTATAGAACAGCAGCTTAGGGAGAGGCATCTGAAAAGAAATGGTTAGGAGGAGATTTGATGAAACGGGAAGAGTTAATTGCACCGGAGAAATACAATCTCGTATCAGAAATGGAGCGTTATGCCGGGGATAGGGACAAGCTTGCAATCAGATGGGAAAATGAGCAGGGAGAGAAAAAAGAGGTTACATACAGGGAGCTTCTCCGTAATGCGAATAAAATTGGAAACGTTTTCTTAGAAAATGGTTTGCAAAAAGGAGATGTTATTCTCATTATAGTTCCAAGGCTGATTGAAGCATATCAAGTCTACATTGCTTCACTAAAAGCCGGAATTGTCGTGATACCAAGTTCGGAAATGCTCCGTACAAAAGATCTTCAATACCGAATTAATCATGGGGATGTTAAAGGTATTGTAAGTTATTTTCCATATGTCGATCAATTTGAAAATATTAAGGAAGCAGCCAGTATACCGAAATTTGTGATTGGCGGACAAGCGGAGGATTGGATTCAACTGGATGAGGAAATGAACAAGGCTTCCGACGAACTGCCATTGGCAGATACCACAAGGGATGATATGGCGTTCCTATCTTATACATCGGGTACAACAGGTAATCCAAAAGGCGTTGTACATACACATGGCTGGGCATTTGCCCATCTTAAAACAGCTGCACCGAACTGGCTTTGCATTGAAGAAGGCGATACAGTATGGGCCACAGCAGGCCCAGGCTGGCAAAAATGGATTTGGAGCCCGTTCCTTTCCGTCCTTGGTTCAGGTGCTACCGGCCTTGTGTATAATGGGAAGTTCGAGCCGAAAAAATATTTGCAGCTTTTAGAGGATTATAAGGTAAACGTTCTTTGCTGTACGCCTACAGAATACAGGCTGATGGCAAAGGTGGACAATATCCATGAATATAAGCTTCCGGAGCTGCATAGTGCTGTTTCAGCTGGCGAGCCGCTAAACCGCGAAGTGATTGATACATTTAAAAAGCATTTTAATGTAAACGTGCGTGATGGCTATGGCCAAACAGAAAATACGCTGCTTGTTGGCATTACAAAAGAGATGGAGCTTAAAGCTGGTTCGATGGGCAAACCGACTCCAGGGAACAGGGTTGAAATTATCAATGAGGACGGAGAAGTTTGTGCTGTGGGCGAAGTAGGTGATATCGCTGTCCACATAGAAACTCCTGCGTTATTTAAAAACTATTATAAAGATCCGGAAAGAACTGCTATGCAATTCCGCGGGGATTACTATATTACGGGTGATAAAGCAAAGAAAGATGACGACGGCTATTTCTGGTTTGAAGGAAGAGGCGATGATATTATTATCAGCTCCGGCTATACCATTGGACCTTTTGAGGTTGAAGATGCATTGGTAAAACACCCGTATGTAGCTGAATGTGCAGTTGTCGGAAGTCCTGATGAGGTGCGCGGTAATATTGTCAAAGCCTTTGTGGTATTAAGGGAAGGCGTAGACCGAAGCGACCCTAATCTGATTTCTGCGCTCCAGGAGCATGTGAAGGAACTGACAGCGCCATATAAATATCCGCGCAAAATTGAATTTTTATCCGAACTTCCGAAAACAACATCAGGAAAAATCATGCGGGTTGAATTAAGAAAAAAAGAAGCGGAAACAGCCTCAGCACAAAACTAAATCGCAATACAAAATACAGGCGGGAATTCCGCCTGTATTTTTGTTATACTATGTGAAAATCAAATTTTAGGATGGTAAAGGGGAAAAGATTTATGGGAACGCTATGGCATGGGGGTACTATTTACACCCTTCAGCAAGAAAATCATCAGGCAGAAGCCGTTTTTACCAAAGGAAACAAAATCATTGAAATTGGTGGTATCCAATTCTTAAAGGAAAAGTATAAAGGTGAGATACAGGAAGAAATAGATTTGGGTGGCAGTACAATGCTTCCGGGTTTTGTGGATAGCCATATGCATTTGGTCGGGCATGGCGAAAGGCTGATCAGGCTCGATTTATCAAAACATACTTCCAAGCAGGAGGTTTTATTGGCAGTTAAGCAATTTGCAGAAACAGTTGAGGAAGGGGAATGGGTAATAGGCGAAGGATGGAACGAGAATCTTTGGGATCAGCCGGAACCAATTTACGCCCAAGAACTGGATCAATATGTACCTAATCACCCTGTTATGCTTAAACGTGTATGTAGACATGCACTGGCAGTCAACTCGCTTGGCCTGCAAAAAGCCAATATTTCAGAAGAAACAGAGTGCCCTCCGGGGGGAGTTATTGATAAAGATGAACTGGGAAGGCTCAATGGACTATTAAAAGACCAGGCACAGGAGCTTCTATTTAATGTGCTTCCAACTGTTTCGGAAAACTATTTAAGGAAGGCGCTTCACGCAGCTATTAATGATGCTTATAAATTGGGACTGACAGGCGGACATACAGAGGATCTGAATTATTATGGAGGCTTCGCCCAAACCTATCAGGCGTTCAAGCAGGTAATCGAGGAAGATGAAATGCCGTTCCGCGCCCATCTTCTTGTTCATCACGAGGTCGTGAAAGAAATGGTTGAGGAAGGCGGCAGCTTTTTGGGCGGGAGCGAACATATAGAGTTTGGTGCAATGAAAATATTTGCTGACGGAGCCCTTGGAGGAAGAACAGCCCTGTTAAGCCATCCTTATGCTGATGACCCCTCAACATCGGGAGTCGCTATTTATTCGCAGGAGCAGCTTGATGGCCTTGTGGAAAAAGCGCGTAAGCACGGAATGCCTGTTGCCATTCACACAATTGGAGACTGTGCTTTTGAAATGGCATTAAATGCAATTGAAAAGCATCCTTTAGAACTTATGGGCAGAGACAGGCTAATCCATGCGCAGATTCTGCGAAAAGACCTGATTGACAGGGCTAAAAAACTGCCTCTGATCCTGGATATCCAGCCAAGATTTACAGCCTCCGACTTTCCTTGGGTGATTGACCGCATTGGCGAAGAGAACATGGAATACTGTTATGCCTGGAAAACTCTTTTAGAGGAAGGGGTACCTTGTGCAGGCGGCTCGGATGCGCCAATCGAACCGGCCAATCCGCTTCTAGGCATCCATGCAGCTGTCACAAGAACAAATATCGATGATCCCAATAAAACAGTTTATTATCCAAGCGAAGCACTATCTGTATACGAGGCAGTCAGCTTATTTACCAAAGGGAGTGCTTTTGCCGCATCTCACGAGAACGACCGGGGAATAATTAAGGAAGGATACCTTGCAGATTTTACCATATTAAATGAAGATATCTTTAAAATATCAAAGCAGCAAATTGCCGGTATAACCGTCGACAAAACGGTAATTGACGGCAAAATCGTTTATGATCATAAATTTTAAGTACCAGGTACCTATACCACTTCGCTCAACTGGTATAGGTACCTGCTGGCACCGTTTGGAAAGAAAAAAAGATTGCCAACATTTTTCCGTTCGACTTATAATATAAATATTTCGATACTAGAAAGAATTGAGGCAATGACAATGAAAAATAATGAAGTCCAAATGGGTGCACTTTATGCCGGGTTCGCTTACTTTTTGTGGGGAATCCTGCCGATTTACTGGAAGTATTTAAATCATGTCAATGCAGATGAGATTTTAGCGAACCGGGTTATTTGGTCTTTGCTCTTTATGCTGTTTATTCTCCTGGCCACAAAGAAGCTGCACTCTTTCATTACGACACTAAAAGGGTTCCGGACCAACAGAAAGCAGCTTTTTGCTCTTGTTATTGCTTCGCTGTTAATCAGCACAAACTGGTTTTTGTACATTTGGGCAGTTAACACGGACCAAATGATCGAGGCAAGCCTTGGCTATTATATAAACCCGCTTGTAAGTGTACTGCTGGGAATGATGGTTTTTAAAGAGAAGCTTTCCCCCGCACAATATGTATCCTTTGGCCTGGCGTTTGCAGGAGTATTGATCTTAACCATAAGCTACGGACGTTTCCCGTGGATTGCTTTTGTTCTGGCTCTATCCTTTGGCCTTTATGGCTTAACGAAAAAGCTTATAAAAGTAGACTCTGCCATTGGCCTTACGCTCGAAACGCTCGTGGTGACTCCAGTAGCAATACTTTATATGATTTCTCTTTTTGTAAATGAAAAACAAGCTTTCTTAAATGTTTCATCGAGCACCGACTTGCTTCTTATTGGGGCTGGAGCGGCAACCGCAGTACCGCTTCTGTACTTTGCAAAAGGCGCCCAAAAGATTCCGATGTCCATGCTTGGATTTTTGCAGTATATTGCTCCGACAATCACATTAATCCTTGGTGTGTTTATGTACCACGAGCATTTTACAAAGCTTCATCTGCTTTCGTTTATGTTCATTTGGCTGGCACTGACCATTTATTCGATCTCAAGAACAAAGCTTTTTGCTCATTTGGAAACAAAATGGAAACGCGGCAGGGATGTTGGCATATAAAAAAAGAGTTTCGCAGGATGTGCGAAACTCTTTTTTGCTCTTAAGAAGGAAGTTAGTACAGACTTCAAATTCCTTATAGAAATGTCCTCTTCACTTTCTCCCAGAATGAATTGTCTTTTAGTTTTACGGTTTTAATGATTTTTTCGCTTAGCTTTATGTCAATCTTTTCTACATGCTGGATGCTAAGAGCTTCATTGTCCATGCCCATCGTAGGATGGTCGTTGCCGTCTTGTACAACCCTTAAAGTCAATTTGCGGTTTCCGCTCAGGATAAAAGAGGATCCGAGTGTACGATAGCGGTTGTTATTTAGAGATGCCAGTTCGCTTACCTGCATGCAAGGAAGCATCGGATCAACTACAGAGCCGTTAACAGACTTGTTATAGGCAGTGCTTCCGGTCGGTGTGGCAACAATCATTCCGTCACCTCTAAAGGTTTCAAAATGAAGGTCATCAATAAATACATCAATTACAAAAGTTTTTATAATGGCAGACCGGATACTGAATTCATTTAAGCACTGAAAAGATGTCTGGTCATCAACTGTTACATCGATGGTTGGATAGCGCCTAACTTCCACTTGTTCATTCGTCATTGCTTCTACCATTTTTGCAGTATCGTCCAAATTAAAATCACAATAGAGGCTCAAGCTGCCTGTAGTTGAGATTCCAGCATATAAACAATCATCCCTATAGCCGGTTTTTCGTACTGCCTGCAAAAACGTTCCATCTCCACCAATACTTACAATGATATTCGCTTCCTTGTAATCAGTTACGATCTTAAAATCATATTCCCTGGCGAGATTGTAAAGAGGGCTGACTTTTTCCATCATTTCGTCGTCTCGTTTATGATAAAAATATATGTTGCGGCGGGTAGGCATATTCATTCCTCCAAACAATAGGTTATATAAGAATCCATTTCACACTTATATGGATTTTCTTTCCCATATAATTCATATTTTGCTATGATTATGGTTGTTGAATTCAGTTTACCTGTTTTTGAAACATTTTAAAAGTTAATACGTATGAAGAATATGTGACGGATTGGTTTGCCGTAACGATAATCAGTCAGTTTGGTTTTTTGCTGATTATGATATGGAGAGCGATGATGAAAAAGGAGGATATTCAATGAATGGAAAACGTTGGGCAGCTCTGGGGATTGCTGTAGTATTATTTGGTTTTTCTGTGCTGATCAATTTTATGACGGCATTTGCTTTTACAGACATTGAAAGTTCAGTTACCGATTTATTTGGCAGCAATGAGGCTTTTATGGAAGAAGTGATAGAGGATGGAAATGCAATGAAAAAAGTCGCAGTCCTCGATGTAAATGGAGTTATTCAGGATACAGGGGATGCAGCGTCCTTTTTTGCGAGTCCCGGGTATAATCACAAAGGCTTTATGGATAATCTCGATTACGTAAAAGAAGATGATGCAGTAAAAGGCATTGTCATTCGCGTTAACACCCCAGGCGGAGGTGTAGTAGAAAGCGCTGAAATTCATGATAAAATCGTAGAAATCCAGAAGGAAACAAAGAAGCCAGTATACATATCAATGGGTTCCATGGCTGCCTCCGGAGGCTATTATATTTCAGCTCCAGCTGATAAAATTTTTGCCAGCCCTGAAACATTGACAGGTTCACTTGGTGTTATTATGCAAGGCTATAATTATGCCGGCTTGGCTGAAAAGTATGGGGTTGAGTTTGTTACTGTCAAAAGCGGACCTTATAAAGATATCATGAGTCCAACCAGGGATATGACGGAAGAAGAAAGAAAAATTCTTCAATCCATGATCGACAATTCCTATGAGGGCTTTGTTAAAGTCATTTCTGATGGAAGAGGACTTTCTAGCCAAAAGGTAAAGGAAATTGCGGATGGGCGGATCTATGACGGGCGCCAGGCGAAAGAATTGAACCTGATTGATGGTTTTGGCTATGACGATGATGTGATTGAACAGATAAAGAAAGACCATAATTTGAAAGGTGCGCAGGTTGTAAAGTATACCGAGAATCTTGGATTCGGATCCATGTTCAGCATGGGCGCGCGCAAAATCATGGGCGAGGATCTCGAAATGGCAGGGCTGATGAAAATGCTGTCTCAGCCAAATTCACCGCGCTTAATGTATCTTTATGCTGAATAGGGAGGTGCGAATAAATGACTTCTAATGACCCGAATGAGAAAGAGTTTATTTATTCAGATCCGTTGGATAAAAAGAAAGATGCGGATGTATTAACAGCTCAATATGAAAAGGCAGTTGAGGATACCCAGACTGCTGAACAAAGAAGCTTCCCCTCAGAACACAAAACAGCAGATCCTATGAGGTTTGCCGGATTTTGGATGAGATTTTGGGCTTATCTTTTAGATTTAGTTGTTGTTGGCAGTATTGATAGAATTTTAATCAATCCAATCTTTCGAGCAATGGATATCCCTTTACATGAGAGCAGTTTATTTGCGCCGATTACCATTGCTACAGCCATTACTTTTTACGCCTATTTCGTGCTTATGACGAAATTCTTTGGCCAGACGCTTGGTAAAATGGTCTTTGGGTTGAAGGTAGTTGACCTTGAAGGCAAAAAGCTGACATGGGGCACGATTATTTTCCGTGAATGGATTGGACGTTTTATATCCGTTACCATTTTCATTGGCTATGTGATCGTGGCCTTCCTTCCGAAAAAACAAGGCCTTCATGATCTCTTTGCTGATACCTCTGTTGTTCATGAAAGGCGGATATAGCATTCCATAATAAGGTAACTTAAAGAGGCCTGTCACCCATTGGTGGCAGGTTTTTTTTTATCCAATTGGGCATAATACAAGGCTGAAAGGGGTGAAAAAAGTGAAGTGGCTGCTGATCGCCGTAATTGCCCTCCTACTTCTTTTTATTTTGATTATAGTAACGAAGCTGAAAGTATTACTCCACTTTTATCATGGAAATGATAATGACCATTTAAAGATTCAATTCAAGGCCTGGTTCGGGCTTATAAGATACAAGATTGAAGTCCCGCTTATAAAGGTCGATGATAACTCCCCAACACTTGTCGTTAAAGAAGAGACAGCCGCCGGGCCGCAGGAAGATACAACAAAAAATGATACGAAACAATTCTCCGCAAAGGATCTTATTAATAGCTTGCATGATACGAAAGAAATGATAAACCATATTGTATCACTTCATAGGATCATCCGAAATTTCCTTCGCCATGTGACCATTAGGAAACTTGAATGGCATACCTTTGCAGGAATTGGAGATGCAGCCCATACTGGTATGCTTACAGGAGCTCTTTGGGCGATTAAAGGCAGCATTATCGGGTTGGTCAGTCACTATATGAAGCTTAAAGCACCGCCTGATATCACGATTACTCCCCATTTTCAATTTGCCGTTTCACAAACAGCTTTTTCATGTATGATTCATTTTCGTGTCGGGCATGCTATGTTAGCAGGAATTAAACTGATTAAATATTGGAAAGGCGGACGGCCAGATTTTAAAACAAAGCCGCTCTCTGCCTTATCTGATGATGGTACAAAATCTGTCTAAAAGAGGAGGAGCAGTTTATGTCTGACCATCCAATTCAAGGGCTTATGACTACTGCCATGGAAAACTTGAAGGAAATGATTGATGTTAACACCATAATTGGAGACCCTGTTGAAACCCCAGACGGCAGTGTTATTTTAACTGTTTCGAAGGTAGGTTTTGGTTTTGCGGCAGGAGGAAGCGAGTTTATGCTTGACGGGCCTTCAGGTGAGCAGAAGGGCCACCCTTTTGGCGGAGGTAGCGGAGGCGGCGTCTCCATCACCCCGATTGCGTTTCTGATTGTTAATTCCCATGGTGTAAAAATGGTTCACCTTGATGAAAGCACTCATTTATATGAGAAAATTCTTGATCTTGCACCTCAGGCTGTCGATAAGATTCAGCAGATGTTCAATAAGAACAATGAAAACAGCAATGGGAATCAGCAAAGCCAAAATCAGAACAGCCAAGACTATAATGGCCCTAAAAAAGACCTTGATATTTAACAGAAGGAAGTTAACTTTCCTAAGGGGAGTTAACTTTTTTCTTGAATTTCTACCCTTTATAATTGCAAAAAAGATTCTGAAAAGATATGATTTACACTGTACATAAGTGATTAAGGAGGATGATTTATATGGCATCTATTACATTCAAAGGCAATCCGGTAACATTGCTTGGAAATGAAGTGAAAGCAGGAGATAAAGCTCCTGAATTTAAGGTGTTGGCAAACGATCTTTCAGAGGTGACACTTGCTGATTCAAAAGGCCAAGTTCGCTTAATCAGTGTGGTTCCTTCTATTGACACAGGCGTTTGTGATGCACAAACACGCCGTTTTAACGAAGAAGCTTCTAAGCTTGACAATGTAAAGATTCTTACAGTAAGCGTGGATCTTCCGTTTGCTCAAAAGCGCTGGTGTGCAGCAGCAGGTATTGAAAACGTACAAACTGTCTCAGATCACCGCGAACTATCTTTCGGAGAAGCTTACGGAGTTGCAATCAAAGAACTTCGCCTATTGGCTCGTGCCGTTTTTGTTGTTGATTCAAATGACACTGTTACTTATGTGGAATACGTAAGCGAAGCAACGGATCATCCAAATTACGAAGCAGCAGTAGAAGCTGCCAAGCAAGCGAAATAATAAAATGCTGAAGCCCCGGATATTATTCCGGGGCTTTGGTTTTGGGGGCTAAAAGAATCGTTTGATGGATAAAATCAGAATATCTGGTTATATTTCATTTTTCGCGGATAAAATAATATATTAGCGGATAAACCAGTTCTGATCTTAGCACTAAACTTGTGAATGGCACAAAAGCCCGTTAAAATAAGAAAATAGAATAAGAACGGGAGGAATATGCTGTGAAAATAGCTCCGGTTGAAGATTTATTTACAATTTTTAATGAAACGGCAACAATCATGCAGGAAGAACTGCAGTGTACATATTTGGAAGCTCTTGCTGAGACAGGCGAAAATCTTTTCCATGAAAGCATACTTCAGGATGAACTGAGCGAGCTGACGGTAAAAAGGCTAAAGAAGAGCTATGAATCTGTTAACTTGAGCGATTATACAAAAGAGGAAATCAGAAAGTCCTTTCAGCTTTCGATTTTAAAAGGAATGAAAGAAAACGTTCAGCCCAATCACCAAATGACTCCGGATGCTGTGGGCATGCTGATTGGCTATTTGGTTGATAAATTTGTCCGGGAAACGTCTTTCCGCCTTTTGGATCCAGCAGTGGGGACTGGGAATTTATTGACAACAGTGATGAACCACCAGAAGGATAAAACAGTTGAAGCTACCGGTATAGAAATTGATGACCTCTTAATTAAGCTCGCCTATATTAATGCCAATCTGCAGGAGCATCCGATCCAGTTTTTCAATCAGGACAGTCTGGAACCGCTGTTCATCGAAGCTGCAGATGCAGCGGTCAGCGATCTGCCTATTGGCTATTACCCAAATGATGTCAGATCGGCAGAGTATAAACTAAAGGCAGATGAAGGACATTCCTATTCCCATCACCTGTTTATCGAGCAAAGCATAAATCATGTGAAGCCGGGAGGCTATTTATTTTTCATCATTCCAAATGGCATGTTTGAAAGCGAACAAGCCCCGAAGCTGCATGAGTACTTAAAGGAAAATGCTTATATACAAGGTCTATTGCAGCTCCCGCTTACCATGTTCAAAAATGAAAAGGCAGCTAAAAGCATTTTCATTCTCCAGAAGAAAGGGGAAGGGGTTACTCCTCCTAAACAGGCACTTCTGGTTAATCTGCCAAGCTTATCGAAAACAACGGAAGTGGAAAAAATCCTTAAGAAAATCGATGCCTGGTATAAAGAAAGCAAACAATAAACAAAAGGAAGAAGCCGTGCTGCTAGACTGCCCTAGTCATTTGA
>NZ_JAGGQS010000073.1:0-29852 GCF_018613175.1 Bacillus sp. ISL-47
CCAACATTTGACGTTGAGCCGAAAGAAATCCTTTTTTTATTTTTGGGGGTATTTTCTAGTAAAAAGTCTATTAAAAACATTCGAATAATTTGGGGTATATTTCACTTGTTTTTCCATGAACAGTTTAAATTACTAATATTTTCTGGGATAAAGTAACTATATTAAATTGGGCGGTTTAGTTATTAGAGGGAAGTTAAGGAGTAGATTGATAGTTTTTCCATCTGCTCCAATATTTTCAGGTAGGATTATACTAGATTTATTACTAATATAAGGTTGTCAAAGAAATTTAAGGAGTGTACAACTTGAAAAAACAACTACTTACAATGGCTGCGACAGCTGGTTTATTGTTTACAACGTTTAATGGTGAAGCAAGTGCTCATGAAAATAGATATAAAGTTCAGTCAGGCGATACATTGTGGAGAATTTCAATCAATAATAGTCTGTCAGTGGAAGAATTAAAGAAATGGAATAATATTTCTGGTTCGACGATTTATACCGGACAGTCTTTATCTTTGTTGGCACCGCACAGTCATAAGGCTTCAACTGATACATCAAGCAGTGGAGCAGTCAGCTATACAGTGAAATCAGGCGATACTTTATGGGGAATTGCAAGAACATATGGCCTTTCCGTCAGCACTCTTAAGAGTTTGAACGGACTAAGCAGCGCTACTATTTATCCAGGCCAAAAGCTTAAGGTCAAAGGCACATCTGAAAGTGTTTCTTCGCCTGCAGCAACGGCTTCTGCAGGAAGCAGCAGTGTCTATACAATCCAAAGAGGCGACACTCTTTCAGGAATTGCATCTCGCCATAACTTATCGGTTTCAAAATTAAAGGGAATGAATAACCTTTCTTCTGATCTTATTTATGCAGGTCAAAAGCTAAAGGTTTCAGGTGCAGCTGTAAGTCAGACAACAGAAACAAAAGTAGCGGCTCAGACTGCATCACAGGTTGACGAGCTTATAGCGGAAGCTAAGACATATATGGGTGTCCCATACTTATGGGCAGGAAGCACTCCGTCAGGATTTGATTGCAGTGGCTACCTAAACTATGTATATAGCAATGTGGGAATCTCAATTCCTCGTACAGTAGCATCCATTTGGAGTGCTACGAGGTCAGTTTCATCACCAAGACCAGGGGATCTTGTTTTTTTTGAAACGTATAAATCAGGTCCATCCCATGCTGGAATTTATCTTGGTAATAACAAGTTTATCCATGCAGGTTCTTCACGAGGAGTAGAAATCAGTGATATGAATAATTCCTACTGGAAGCCACGCTATCTGGGTGCAAGAACAACTTTCTAATCTACTACCCAATTATTCATGTGTCAAACATAGAAATACCAAAAGGTAACCAACGTCTACCGGCGTTGGTTACCTTTTTTATTAGTCTCTTGAATCATTAAAAGTTTTAGAGAGGGCTTCTTTGGCATCTCCCCATTTTTCTTTTGCTTCGCCTTTCACTTTGTCCATATTGCCTTCAGCTTCTTTTGATTCATTATTTGTAAATTTGCCGTATTGCTTTTTCAGTTCGCCTTTTAGTTGGTCTACATTCCCATTCGTTTGGTCGCGATTCATTTAAGATCTCCTCCTTGATTAATTATTTCTTGCTTTTTATTTACCCGTAGGACCTCTGCTAAAACAAAATAAACAATTATAAATATTTCCTCAAAAAAAATTACTTACTGCCGCAACGATGAAAGCGCTTTTCTCAACTGTTTGAATAAAAAAGAATTATTGACAATTCTTTTGTTTAGATATAGTATTTTCACTATCAACTTAATAGCTAACTTATCAAGAGTGACTGAGGGATCAGGCCCAATGACGTCCGGCAACCTCCTTTATGGAACGGTGCCACTTCCTGCAGAATGATTTCATTCTGAAAGATAAGTCGTAATACATACGCGATGCCTCTTTCCGAATGGAAAGAGGTTTTTTATTTGAATAAGGGGAGAAAGAACGGGGGGATCTGCATGATAGAAATAAAGAATCTGGTAAAAGTATATGAAACCAAAAAAGGGAGAGTAACAGGTGTTGACCATGTGTCACTTACAGTGGATAAAGGAGAAATTTTCGGAATTGTAGGATATAGCGGTGCAGGTAAAAGCTCGTTGATCAGATGTTTAAACTTATTGGAAACGCCGACTTCAGGGGAAGTGAAAATTGATGGACTATCTTTAACCTCATTAGGAAAAAAAGAGCTGCGCCAGGCGCGATTAAAAATAGGTATGATTTTTCAGCATTTTCACCTGGTTAGTTCAAAAACAGTCTATGAAAATATAGCTTTTGCTTTAAAAGCAGCACATAAGACGACGGGCGAAATAGATGCAAGAGTGAAAGAATTGCTTGATATGGTAGGGTTAACGGATAAGCGGGAGGTCTATCCTTCACAGTTGAGCGGAGGTCAAAAACAAAGGGTCGGAATTGCCCGGGCATTGGCCAACAACCCATCCGTCCTTCTATGCGATGAAGCAACATCTGCATTGGACCCGAGCACAACGAAATCGATCCTGTCACTTTTAAAGAAAATTAATAAAGAGCTTGGCTTGACCATTGTATTAATCACCCATGAGATGGAGGTTGTTAAAGAGATTTGCGATCGGATGGCCGTCATGCAGGATGGGAAAGTTATCGAGGAAGGAAAAGTGTACAATCTTTTCTCAAATCCTCAGCAGCCGCTGACAAAAGATTTTATTAACAGTATCCTTCAATTTGATTTGCCGGAAAAGCTTTTAAAGGAACGGAATGGAAAGATTATAAAAATATATTTCCAGGGAAGCATCGCAGAGGAATCCGTCATCTCAGATGTGTTCCAGCAATTTAAAGTTAAAGGCAATATCCTTCACGGGAAAATTGAGTATATACAGGAAACTCCGCTTGGGATCTTTGTAATGGAACTGACTGGTGCGCCGCTCGAGATTGAACGTGCCATCCAGTATATAACTGAGCGCACAAGAAATTTGGAGGTGATCCGGGATGCAGCTTGATAGTCTAATAAGCATATTGCCAGAACTCAATAAAGCTTTTTTTGAAACAATCTATATGGTTTCCATTTCAATAGTGGTAGCCATTGTTGTGGGACTGCCGACTGGTGTGCTGCTATTCGTAACAGATAAAGGGCTATTCCTGGAAAATACAGCTTTTAAGAATATAGTTGGCTTTATCGTAAATATGGTAAGATCCATTCCATTTATTATATTGCTCATCGCGCTTTTGCCGTTAGCCAATTTGATTACTGGAACAACGATAGGTCCCACTGCAGCATCTGTTTCACTTTCAGTAGCAGCCATTCCATTTTTCGCAAGAATGGTTGAACAGTCTTTGCGGGAGATCGATAAAGGTGTGATTGAAGCAGCTGTAGCTGTGGGAGCATCACCGTGGATGATTATAAAGGACGTCCTTGTCCCTGAGGCAAAACCTGGAATTGTCCAGGGGATTACAATTACAGTCATTAGCCTTGTCGCATACTCAGCAATGGCCGGCATTGTCGGCGGCGGTGGTGTGGGTGACCTGGCCATCAGATTTGGATATTACCGATATGATAATACAGTTATGTTTACAACCGTTATTATTCTAATTTGCCTGGTCCAAATATTCCAATTTGCTGGAGACCGGATTGCAAGATTAGTTGATAAAAGATAGATAAAAAAGTGGGGGCGAGGGGTAATCGGCGATAGTCTTAACCTCCACTAAATGAATCGCACCTATAGACAATAGTCTAAAAAACACAACAGGGGGAAAATAGAAATGAAAAAAATTGGATTACTATTCATGTTTGTACTCGCATTGGGCCTGTTGGCAGCATGCGGAAGCAAAGAATCAGATGCAAAGAGCGATAAAAAGGAAGTTACCATCGGAGCTACATCAGGACCGTATAGTGATATGGTTAGCAAGGCAATTAAACCTGTACTTGAAGAAAAAGGTTATACAGTTAAAGTAGTTGAATTCAGTGATTATATTCAGCCAAACCTGGCCCTTTCAAAAGGAGATCTGGATGCAAACCTATTCCAGCATAAAGTGTACATGGAAAACTTCGCAAAAGAACATAACATCGAGTTATCAGAGGTAGTTGTGGTTCCAACCGCACCGATGGGAATCTATTCTAAAAAGTTTGATTCACTCGAAGAAATTGAAGACGGAGCAGCGATTGCCATTCCAAACGACCCAACAAATGCAGCACGCGCTTTCTTGATTCTCGAGGAATCAGGGATAATTACATTAAATCCGGATGCAGATCCGCTTACTGTTTCTGAGAAAGATGTAGAAAACAATGTAAAAAACCTGCAATTTAAACCAATCGAAGCTGCCCAGCTTCCTCGTGCGGTAGATAGTGTTGATCTGTCAGCAGTTCCAGGGAACTTTGCCTTAGCTGCAAAAATGGATCTGCTTGATGCACTGCAACTTGAAAACATGCCAGATCAATATCGCAATCGTGTGGTCATTGATACGAAAAATGAAGATGCCCAATTTGCTAAAGACCTAAAAGAGTCTGTTGAGTCAGCAGAATTTGAAAAAGTCATTGATGAACAGTTTAAAGGCTTTGGCAAACCAGAATGGATGGAGAATCAATAATAATATTAATGAAGAAATGCGCCGGTTCTTGCCGGCGTATTTTTATATTTTCTTTTGAATTATTAAAGTTAATTCTTGGTTGTTGATGAAATAAAAGCTATGAGGGAAAACAGGTTGAAACTCCTTATAAACTTTTTTAACCAGAAAGATATGTGAGAGAAACGATGCAAAGATTTTTGGCGCAAAACAGCTTGAAGCGATGCATAAATGGTCTGGACCGAAACGAAAAGGGGTCGTACCAGTATGAAACCTTACAAGTGAACTTTCCCAAAAATCTTGTTAAAATAAGAATGGTATCTATCTCAAGACCCAGCAAAGAAAGGACACAAAACTTTGTTTTTTAAACAGCTAGGGAGCTTTGTTCTGTTTTTATTAGTTATTACAACAGTCGGACTCATTTTCTATCAATATATACAGCAAGCAGAAGACCCAAATTTAAAAGATGTGCCGCCCCCGACTGCCCTGCATCCTTTGGTTGCAGAGAAGAAGGATGAACTGATTGCCAGGGCTGCGGATAATGGCATCAATGTGGTGATCACCCAGGATTTTAGAAGTATCGAAGAACAGGATGCCCTTTATGAAAAGGGTCGTTCAAAAGAAGGCAGCATTGTTACGCATGCAAAGGGCGGCGAGTCGTACCATAATTTTGGTCTGGCCATTGATTTTGCGTTGCTGTCTGTTGATGGTCAGGTGATTTGGGACATGCAATACGATGGGAATGGGAATACAAAAGCAGATTGGATGGAGGTTGTCGGGATTGCCAAGGACCTCGGTTTTGAATGGGGAGGGGACTGGAAGCATTTTAAGGATAATCCTCATCTGCAAATGGATTTCGGCCTTTCCATCTCGGAGCTGCAAAGAGGGAAGAGACCGCCGGTAATAGAGAAAACGCCATAAAGATGAACTGCACCCCATTAGTTAGACAAATCTAACAATTGGAGGTGCAGTTTTTTAGAATAGCATTATAGTAGCATCTCTGATTGTACATAGTGGTACAGCAATTTGGCTGTATTTTCAATTGAATCTTCATGTGTACGCTCGAAAGCATGGGAAGAGTCAATTCCTGGCCCAATCAATCCATGTACAATATCATGTCCTGCTCGGATGGCAGCTGATGCATCTGATCCGTAGAAAGGATAGATATCGAGTTTGTAGCCTATTTGATGATCTTGTGCAAGCTGAACAAGCCGCTTTCTTAATTCATAGTGGTATGGGCCGCTGGCGTCTTTTACACAAATGGAAACCGTATATTCATCTGTGGATTGGCCATCACCCATAGCACCCATATCGACTGCCAAATACTCTACCGTTTCAGGTGTGATATTTGAGTTGCCGCCGTAGCCGATTTCTTCATTATTAGAAATAAGGAAGTGTGTTGTATATGGCAGCTCCAGGTTTTCCGACTTTAGCTGTTTAATAAGCTGGAGAAGGATGGCGACACTGGCTTTATCATCAAGGTGACGGGATTTAATAAATCCAGAAGGTGTCGTCTGCACACGAGGATCGAAGGAAACAAAGTCCCCAACCTCAATGCCAAGAGCCCGTACATCCTCTGCATTATGAACCTTTTCATCGATGCGGACTTCCATATTATCCTGATTTCTTTCTGCCTTTCCGGCATCCTTGTATACATGGACTGAGGTCTGGTGCATAAGGATTGTACCGGTGAGTATTTTGCCGGAGGACGTTTCAATTTCACAATATTCGCCTTCAATAGAGTTGTACTTGAAACCGCCTATCAAATCAATTTTAAGTCGTCCGCTCGGTTTAATTTCTTTTACGATTGCACCAAGTGTATCGACATGTGCTGTGAGCATCCGATGATTGGCATCATCTTTGCCCGGCATAGTTGCAATTAAACCGCCTTTGCGATTTCTGCTGGTTTTGACATTCAGCTCATTTAAAAACTTTTCCACATATGTAATTACTTCATTCGTATTTCCGGAAGGACTGGGTATAGAAACAATTTCTTTTAATAAATTTATTGTTTCTTTTGTGCTTGGGTATGCCATGATAAAAACTCCTCTCAAAATATTTCCACATTTCCTATTATACTGTTTAAATTATAAAGAATCATTTAACTGCGTAAAAAAAAGAGCTGCAGATCTGGCAGCCCTAAGAAAACAGCAGACTATTCCTCCGATAAAAAGCTTTCTCTTGTTCTTAATTTATAGAATCTCTTGAAGTCTTTGACCAGCACCTTAATAACTGAATATAAAGGGATGGCTATGAGAATTCCGATAAAGCCATACAGGGATCCTGCCACTAGCAGCAAAATAATAACAGTTAAAGGATGCAGGTTGAGCCGGTGGCCCATTACATAAGGAGATACTAGATTTCCTTCCAGCTGCTGCACAACAACAAGCACACCCAAGATTTTAATGACCATTGATGGGCTTTGCATCATACCGACAAAAATGGCAGGGATGACTCCCAGAATGGGTCCGAGAAAGGGAACGACTGTTAAAAACATCGCAAAAATAGCCAGGATTAAAGCGTAATCAAGACCAATAATCAGGAAACCAATGTACATAAGAGTCCCATCAACAACCGCGATAATAAACTGTCCAATAACATAAGAAAATAATGTTTTATCGACATCGGTAAGAATTTTGTTTCCTTCATGCTCGTGTTTATCCGGCAAATATTTTAAAAGGAAGGGCCGAAGTTTATGATCATCCTTTAAAAAGTAAAATAATATAAAAGGTACAACGACGAGTACTGTAGCGATGCTGGTAATCGTACTAAAGATATTCATTATATTTTCGCCTGCGCCTGATAAAATGGATTTAAAATAGGAAACCGCTTGGTTCTCAAGATTCTTGTATGAGAACATTCCCATATTGTTTTCTTCAACTACTTCTTCTGTTTCTTTGGATACATCCTTCACTTTTTCAGGCAGATTCCCGGTTAATTCTGTAATTTGACTGCCTATCAAGGATCCTGCAAAACTGCTCCCTAAGTATACCAATCCAGCTACCACTGCAAAAACCAGTAGTATACTTGCTGTTTTTGGCATGATATTGGAAGCCAGTCTAACAAGCGGCCTTAAAATATAATAGAAGAGACCAGCAATTAGGATAGGAAAAAAGATAGTGGCAATCAATGCACGGATTGGCCACAGGAAGTAATCAATTTTCCCTAACAGGAAAATGATGGTTAAAACTAAAATTATGCCTGTTGCATATTTAAAAAATGGTTTGTTAATCCACATTCACATACCCCAACCTTACTATATGTATTTAGTAATCACCTTTCCTTTTTTTTATCATTATTAAACACATGGCAGGTTTCAATGTTCTTTGTTTAACAAGCCCTAAAAGAAGGAATAGATAAAACAATAGCAATTAAACAGGTGAGTGTTAAATGGAAGAAATGAATGGGTCTATATTCTTTATAAAAAATGTAACGATAAAGGAAGCTTCACTATTTCTCTTCTTTACTGCCATAATTTTGGCTGCAAAATGGACGATAAACATCCTATTGAATAAGAAGGGGGAAAAGAAGTCAGTTCAAGATGAACGCATTCTGCAAGGAATTGCCTCACTTGTAAATTGGGCTGCTTTTTATGGGATTATTATTCTCTTTCTGTTATATTTTTCAAGAGAGAAGTGGCTTTCTTACATCTTGTTCAAAGCTGGTGAAGTAGATGTTACGCTCAAATTACTCATCGTAGCCTTCTTAACTGTTTCCCTTGCGCATCGGTTAGTTCAGGTATTAACCAAATATGTGTTAACTTCTGTTTATGAATTTTACGGGGTGGACAGGGGACTGGGGTACTCATTCAACCGCATGGTCTATTATACCGTAATGATTGCGGCTCTTGGGATAAGCTTGACGACTGTAGGGCTGGATTTAAGCGCTGCAGCTGCGATTTTGGGCGTTCTTGGTATTGGTATTGGTTTCGGTATGAGGAATGTCGCCGGAAACTTTATTTCAGGCATTATCATTTTGTTCGAAAGGCCGGTTGAAATCGGAGAAATGATTGAAATCAACAATAAGATAGGAAAAGTAGAAAGTATTCGTTTAAGATCGACAATTATTCGGACAGCAAAAGAAGGGACGCTCATCGTTCCCAATCAATATTTTATTGAACAAATTATTAAAAACCGAACAGGGTCGGAAATGATGGCTCAGGTATTGATAAGTGTTGCCTATGGAACAGATACAGAAAAAGTGGAAGGGCTGCTCCACGAAGTAGTAGAACGGACAATTTCTAACGCAGAGGGTGTATTGCTGAAACCAGCGCCAGATATCCGTTTTGTTGATTTTCGCAATAAAGCCATGGATTTTCTTATCGAAGTGCCGGTTGCCCATTTTGAAGCAAAGCAAAAGTTTGAGAGTCGTCTGCGGCATGGAATTGCGGTAACTTTTTTTGATAATGGAATTGAACTCGCTTCACCTCAAGGGTTCCCTGCGGAATAACTAAAAGCCAGGCTGCACGGACTTTGTGTGCTGCCTGGCTTTCTTTATATGCTATTTTCCTTAGACATTTGCGAAATTACGGCTTGAAGATTGCTCATTACTTGGATATTTGCGAAACTTACTCCCAATTGAACCACAGATTGGGCAATTTCGGGCCTTAGACCTGTTAGAATGGTTTTTACGCCAATCAGATTTAATGCCTTTACGACCTGGAAGATTTCATGTCCTACCATTGTGTCGATAATTGCAACGCCGGACATATCAATAATCAGCGTATTAACCTTTAGTTCTGAGCATTTTTGCAATGACTTTTCAATCAAAACCTTTGAACGGTATGTATCGAGCTCACCAATCAATGGCAAAATTGCTACATCCTTGGTTAGTGCAATAACAGGTACGGAAAGTTCCTGAATTGCTTCTTTTGCTAAATCCAAAGAGCGTTTATGGTCATTTACGTAGGAAGAGCTAAACAAGGAAGCTGCGTTATCTAGTATAGGGTCAATAATATCTGATATCTCGATTAGCTCTATCGGATCAACAGAATGAGTTTTTACATATTCTTTAATCAATTTCCAAGTTAGAGAACGGTAAACGCTTATTGTTTTTAAGGCCTTATCCAACGGAAGCTGGCTTTCAACTGCCCCTTCACCGGTCACCTTAGCCCACTCAGCGACTTTTTCTGCAACTGTTTCGGAACTCCTCGCCATAATTGCTTCTCCCAAGAAACCAATGAGCCGGGACCTCCATTCATTTACTGCATCTAAATCACGTTGTGAAGCTTTTAAGCGCTTAACATAACCTTCCTCTAAAAGCTCATTGAATTGTTTCGTAATTTCAAACCTTTGATTTAATACTTCTTGCCCGATGTCTTTTAAAGATTGCAAAATATAATCCTCCATGAGTTTTTGAATCATTATAACATTGGGGAGAACGGTTAAAAAGCAATGTGACTTTGCGCTGAGTCAGAAAGGCAAAGAGGAAAGGGAAAAGCATCGGCATTAACCGATGCTTCGTTAAATGTGGTCTTATCTTCCCAGTAATGCCTTCACGCCAAGATAAAGAATGGCTAGACCGAAAACAAGCATGGCCAGGCCGCCGACAATAGTGAAGAAGCTAGTAATACCTGAAGTAATGACTGCAGTAACAGGTACCATTGTCAAACCATAACCAGCCAGCATACAAGCTAAATATAATAATGCTAATTGATACATTATTGATCCCTCCTTCAATAATAATTTATGAGGAGGGATCATTCTTGCTTGGTCTAATAACCCAAATTTTCAGAATAAATAATAAACAGTTCTTTAGTAGGATTTATCAAACCCTAGTCGACCATTGGTTATTTCTGCATTTCTTGTATGGCAATAATTTTTAAAGCAGTGAGTTCTTCTTCTGTTAATCTATCATTCAAAAGAGAGTATATTTCCTTTTCCTCTTCAGAGGTCAGCCCGTCTTTTACTTTCGAAGCTACCTGGCGAATTTCCTCTACAGAGAAGTCTTGAGAAATTTTTTCAACAGCTTCTTCTTTTGTAGTGATCGGTAAAGAGGTCTTATCTAAATCCATAGTAGAAATTGCCTTTGAATGTTTTTTGATTAACTCTTTCACGGAAGGATCTTTCGAAAGCATCTCAATATCACCTTCTGTAATGCTGCCAGCCACTTCAGCCATTACTTTGTCAGAAATCATCTCCATCGAAGCAAAATAGGCTAGAACACCGAGGAATAAAACAGCACATGCAGATATCATCCAAAATATAATTTTTTTCAACATTTGTTCGCTATTGCCCTAATTTGAACAACACTTCTCACGCTCCTTTTTAAGTTCTACTCTATTTAAGTGTAAATCGTCATTTCCGCATTTTGCAAATATTATCTCATATAGAACATATGTGCTATAATAAGATCATTATTTAATATAAGGAGCCAAATCGATGCAAGATAAAGTGAAACTATCTGTTAGGTCGCTAGTTGAATATGTGTATAGAAGCGGCAGCATTGAAACAGGCTTTCGCACGGCAGTGTCTCTTTCAGAGGGAACCAGGATACATCAGCGCATTCAGAAACGGTATGGGGAAGACGACCAAAAGGAAGTGCATTTTTCAGCCGCTCTTTTTTATGGAAATCTGGAATTTACTTTGGAAGGCCGCTGCGATGGAATTCTCCTCAGAAACAATGAACGAATTATAGACGAAATTAAGTCTGTTTCCCGGCCAATAAATGAAATAAACGAGGATACATATCCTGTACATTGGGCTCAGGCCAAGTGCTATGCATTTATGTATGCCCTTGATCATCATTTAAAAAAGATGACCGTCCAATTGACTTATGTTCAGTGTGATACAAATGAAGAGAAGAGATTTAGGCAGATTTTGTCATTTGAAAAACTAGAACAATTTATACAGGAACTATTGAATTCATACGCTCCTTACGCGGAAATGAAGATGATGCACAAAAAGAATATGATGAAAAGCATCCAAGATTTAATCTTTCCTTTTCCTAACTATCGCGAAGGCCAAAGGAAGTTTGCGGGTGCAGTCTATAAAACGATAGCGGAAGGAAAAAGCTTGTATGCCAACGCTCCTACAGGAATCGGAAAAACCATTTCGGCTCTTTTTCCAGCTATAAAAGCCATTGGGGAAGGAGAAATCCACCGAATCTTTTATTTAACTGCAAAAACAATCACCCGCCAGGCTGCTGAAGAAGCCATAAAATTGTTGACACAAAGCGGATTGAATCATAAAACGGTAACCATTACCGCTAAGGACAAAATATGCTTTAAGGAAGAAACCAATTGCCAAAAGGAGTACTGTGAATTTGCCCATGGATATTATGATCGGATTAATGGTGCTATTCTCGACCTCCTGGCAAATGAAAACCTGATAGATAGAAAAACAGTTGAAAAATATGCGCTAAAGCACAGAGTATGTCCGTTTGAATTCTCATTGGATGCTGCTTATGCGGGAGACTTCATTATTTGTGATTATAATTATATTTTCGATCCGAGAGTCTCTCTTAGGCGCTTTATAGAAGAAGATAAAAAGAAATCCATTCTCCTAATAGATGAGGCTCATAATCTGGTCGACCGTGCCAGAGAAATGTATTCAGCCACATTGGATAAGTCCTCCTTTTTGCAGTTGAGCAGGAGTTATAAGGGGAGAGACGAGGATATTCAGCAAAGTGCTAAACGGACGAATCAAGCATTTATTGCGCTGAAAAAAAAGACCGGTGATCAGCAGGTCATCGCAGAGAAGGATTATCCAGATGAGCTCCTTCAAGAGCTCCAAGTATTTTCAGCATGTGCTGAAAAATATCTTACCCGGAATAAGTATGAAGCCGAAGATGAATTACTGGATACTTACTTTGCGGTCCAAAGCTTTATCCGGATCAGCCAGCTTTATGATGAAAGGTTTATAACCTATATGCAAAAACAGCGAAATGATTTCCGGATCAAACTGTTCTGCCTGGATCCTTCACACCAATTAAACCAGGCAAGAAAAGGATTTAAGTCGACTATCTTTTTTTCTGCTACATTAAAGCCGTTTAACTTTTATAAGGACATGCTTGGGTTTAAGGAGGATGATTATACCCTATCTATTCCGTCTCCTTTCTCCATAGAACAGACACAGGTATACATCCAACCTCTGTCAACAAGGTTTCGTGATCGTGGTCAGTCTATTGAACCCATTGTGAATACTATTAAGGTGATGCTTAAAGAGAACACGGGCAATTACTTAATTTTCTTTCCATCCTATCAGTATATGGAGGAGGTTTATCGCCGGTTTCTGGATGAAGATTTGCCCTTTAGGTCAATCATACAAAGGACAGGTATGGATGAAAAGGAAAGGGAAGCCTTCCTTGCAGCATTTGTACCAAATGCAGAAAAAACACTTCTTGGATTCGCGGTTATGGGGGGGATTTTTTCGGAAGGAGTTGATCTCCAGGGGGACAGGATAAATGGTGTGTTTGTGGTTGGGGTTGGTTTGCCTCAACTTGGTTTAGAACGTGATTTGATGAAGAAATATTTTCATCAGAAAGATAAGAATGGGTATGACTATGCTTACACTTATCCTGGCATGAATAAGGTTCTGCAGGCTGGAGGCAGGCTTATTCGTTCTGAAACTGATTCAGGAATCATTGTCTTAATAGATGACCGGTATTTGCATACTAAGTATCAGGAGCTGCTGCCGCAAGAGTGGAAAGATTTTAAGGTGTTAAAAAGATAAAAACAGCCTGGGGATCAGAACCAGGCTGTTTTTTCTATTCAGTAATAATCGGCTTTTTAGGTGCCTGCATTTTTTCAAGCATCTTTTCAAATCTCGGATAAAAGAATTGCACAACCAATCCAAGTGTCAGTGTTACCACAATGGTTCCAACTCCAATAGCTCCTCTAAATAAAAAAGCAAGCAGGAGGGCGAAACTTTCACTGATAATCCGGGAGTTTCTTAAATTTAATCCAAAACGGGTATGAATGGCTACCATCAGTGTATCCATTGGGCTTGCCGGGAATTTTGCCTGCAAATAGATGGCAACACCGACTCCCATTGCAAGTATGCCTAATAATAAGGAAAAGGATTGTCCTGCCAATGTTGCCGGAGATAAATCCTTAAAGATAATCAGCAGCCAAAAGTCGATAAGAGCCCCAATAATAAGGATTGAAATCGCAGCAAGCACCTCTGGCTTTTTCTTCATTAAAAAAGCATTGAGAAAGATCAGCACAATTCCATTTATAAAAACAAAGGTTCCAACCGTTAAGCCGAACATTTGAGATTCACCGACAGCTAATGCATCCCATGCGGAAGCACCAAGATTCGACTTAATGATTAGGGCAACTCCCATCGTAAGAATTAGAAGTCCAACAGTAAAAAATAAGAAACGCTCTTTCATCATGATTCTCCAATCATTTGTAATTAATTTTAGCTTGTACCCTTTTAAAATCATTACTCGCAAAGAAGTAATATTATGAAAGGAAAATTCATTTTACCACCAGATTCAATTCGTTTATAGTGAAATATTTTGTGGGGCTATTCCGAGTTTGTAGGATTTTGCAAGAAAAAGGCGAAAGATATAGCGGGGATTTTTGTTTTCATTAGGCTGAAACTGTGCTATATTATTTTACATTCATTCACCAATAATTAATGTTAGCTTTACATATTTTACTTAAAAAATAAAAAACTTAGCTGTCGCTAAGTTTTTCGCATGTTTACAATTTAAGAGGTGAAACATTATGGGAAAGCTTTTAATATCGCCTAAAAAGCTGGCGAAAAGCAGCCTGGCTGTATTCTTTCTGGCTGTAATTCTGTTTTGGCTAAAAACGTATATTGCCTATCGAATTGAATTTAATTTGGGAATTAACAATGATGTCCAAAGGTTTTTGCTGTTTCTGAATCCATTAAGTTCTACTCTTGTATTCCTAGGACTTGCTTTGGTTTTTAAAGGAAAGTTTCAGTCCGTGATGTTAATTGGCTTAAACTTCTTTTTATCCTTTTTGCTGTATGCCAATGTCGTTTATTACCGATTCTTTAACGACTTTATTACTGTGCCAGTCTTAATGCAGGCAAAAGTGAATGGCGGACAGCTTGGGGACAGTGCTCTTTCATTAATGTCTCCATTAGATATTCTTTATTTTACCGATACCCTTTTGCTGATTTTTCTTGCAGTAAAGAAATGGTACAAACCTGGAAGGAAAGTTAGCAGAAAACCTGCTCTGGCTGTAATCGCAGCTGGAATCATTGTTTTTTTCATCAATCTCGAAATTGCTGAAAGTGATCGTCCGGAACTCTTGACCCGCTCATTTGACCGCAATTATTTAGTTAAGTATCTTGGTGCGTACAACTTTACGATTTACGATATTGTCCAAAATGCCAAATCTGCGAGTCAGAGAGCGTTAGCGGATAATAATGATGTAACCGAAGTGGAAAACTACGTGAAAGCCAAGTATGCTCCGCCAAATCCTGAGTTCTTTGGAAAGGCGGAAGGAAAGAATGTTATTTTTATTTCCATGGAATCACTTCAGACCTTTATCATTGATTACAAACTAAATGGAAAAGAAGTTACGCCATTCCTAAACTCTCTTGCCCATGATGGAAAAACGTTTTATTTCGATAACCTCATTAACCAGACTGGCCAGGGAAAGACATCTGATGCGGAGTTCATCATGGATACATCATTATATCCAATGTCACAGGGCGCTGTTTACGTAACGAAAGCGCAAAATACTTTTCATGGCACACCTGCTATCTTAAAATCCCGAGGCTATACTTCCGCTTCCTTCCATGGAAACTATAAAACCTTTTGGAATCGGAACGAAATGTATAAAACAATGGGATATGACAAATTCTTTGATGCAGAGTATTACAATATGAGTGATGAAAATACAAAAAATTATGGCTTAAAAGATAAGCCGTTTTTCAAGGAATCTATGCCGCTGCTGACAAGCCTGCCGCAGCCATTCTATACAAAATTCATCACACTTTCAAACCACTTCCCGTTTAAGATGGATGAATGGGATACAGACTTTCCTGCAGCTGAAACAGACAATAATGTTGTCAATCATTATTTCCAGTCTGCCAACTATATGGATCAGGCTCTAGAGCAATTCTTTACTGACTTAAAAGAATCAGGCTTATATGAGAATACAATTGTTGTCATGTATGGTGATCACTACGGAATATCGGAAAACCACAATGAGGCAATGGCAGAGATAGTCGGAAAAGAAATCACTCCTTTTGAATATGCACAGCTACAGAGGGTGCCGGTGTTTATTCATGTACCTGGCGTTGATGGAGGGGTAAACCATAATTTCGGCGGACAGGTGGATGTGCGTCCGACCTTACTTCACCTGCTGGGTATCGATACAAAGGATTATTTAGAAATGGGTTCAGACCTATTATCTGATAAGCATCGTGAAGTCGTGCCTTTCCGAAATGGAGATTTCATATCACCTGAATTCACTCAAGTGGAAGAAACATGCTACTATACTGAAACAGGAGAAATTGCTGAAGCGAGCGCATGCTCACCACTGTCAGACCAGGCGAAAAAAGAGCTCGAAATGTCTGATAACATTGTATACAAAGACTTGCTGCGCTTTTACCAGCCAGAGGGGTTTGTACCAGTCAATCGAAATGACTTCTCTTATGTTAAAAAAGAAGAGCCATTTAAAGAAGAGCGAAATGGGCCTGGCATACAGAAATAAAAGCGGGAGCGGGGAAAAGAATCTCCGCTCTTTATTTTATTTTTTGGCTGTGATCTGGCACTTTGTTGATCTTAGTATCCTGCTGATTGGAACGGAAGGATAAATCCGCCTTTCCTTCGTGCGGTGTTTATCAAAGCCCTGGGAAGGAGCGTGTCAATGGGTGGCCCGGACCGTCCGCGGAGATCGGCAGGTACGTTTGACAGAGCTTTAGAAAAAAATGTCTGATTTTCCGATTCGTTGATATATTGAAAAATCCGTTGATATATGTAAATTTCGTTGGATTTATCATTTTTCGTGCACACTTTTTGCATAAGTTTTTAGTAACCTCTACTTAGAATACAGCTTTTAAGCTTTTTAAAGTGGCTATTCTCCTTGCTATTCCTTTAGCAAGCTGTTATTTTAGACACTTAAAAGACTAACAAGCTGAAAAAATAGAATGTTGGAGTGAAAAAGTTGAAGAATTTATGGATCATTGCTGCTGGACTTACATTAGGGCTAAGCGCGTGCGGCCAAACCGAAGAACCGAAAGTTTCGGAAGAAGAAAATATAGTCGAGGAGCAGGAAGAACAAATAGAAAACCAAAATACAGCTGATCAGCAAAAAGAGGCCATTGCAAACCATGATTTTTTTGAACCGTTTGATGGGAAAATCGATCACATTCATGGGGTTGGTTATGTAGGTAATCAAGGAGCACCTTTTTTTGCTACTCATGATGGCTTAAAAGTATATGAAAACGGCAAATGGTATAAAACAAAAGAGCAAAACCATGATTATATGGGTTTTAATGCCACAAAAGATGGCTTTTATACAAGCGGACACCCCGGACATGATTCCAATCTCCCAAACCCTTTAGGTATCCAAAAAAGTGCTGATAACGGACAAACACTTGAAATGCTGGATCTTGAAGGAGAAACAGATTTTCATGTCATGGGAATTGGCTATGAAGATCCAGCAATATTTGTCATGAATCCACATAAGAACTCCAAGATGCAAACAGAAAAGTTTTATTTAAGTGAAGACCACGCTAAAACATGGCAAGAAGTACAAGCCAATGGACTTGAAGATACATTGATCAGCGTTGCCGTACATCCGCAAAAACCAGACTATTTGGCGGCTGCGGGACAGCAGGGCATTTATCTTTCTAGCGATAAAGGAGAAAATTTTGAAAAAATTACTGAAACCGGACAAGGTACATCAGTATTTTTTACAAATGACAGCCTGGTTTATGGAAGTTATGATGGAAATACCAAACTAATTAAGCGTTCTCTCTCTGATAAAACTGAAAAGGATATTACTTTGCCCCAGATGCAAGAGGATGCAGTTATGTATTTCGCTCAAAACCCTCAGAATGAACAGGAGATGACGTTTGCCTCTTTTAATGGGAATGTTTATTTTACAAATGATAGCGGCAGCAATTGGGAGCTGTTAGTAGAAAAAGGAGTTTTTAAGTAAAAAAAGATGAACGGAATGTGGGATCTCTCATATTCCGTTTTTTTTGTGAACAGCTCATAATAATCGTAGATTTTTAAGCTGATAAATATGCATAAAATATGCAGTTTACTCTATAAAGGCTAGGGTAGATAAATGATGTAGAAGATATAAAGGAAGGGTGATAAAATGTATAGCCAGTCATATGAACAATGTATCCAAGCTTGTCTTGAATGTATGGAGGCATGTAATGTATGTTATGATGCATGTTTGGGCGAAAAAGATTTAAAAATGATGGCAGATTGTATTCGAATGGACAGGGAATGTGCTGATATATGTGCGTTCGCTGCAAAATCAATGCAATCAAATAGTCCATTTGCCAAGCAGATTTGCGGACTTTGCGCAGATATTTGTGAAGCATGCGGAAATGAATGCAAAAAGCATGATCACGACCATTGCCAAAAATGTGCAGAAGCATGCTTTAAATGTGCAGAAGCATGCCGTAAAATGGCATCTTAATATTTTAACCAAAAATGATAAGAAAACAGGCATCCTGTCAAGGAGTCTGTTTTTTTTATGTCGTTTTTACTAATCTCCTTAATTTCTTCATAGTTTCATGTTACAAATTAAATAGAAGGCTATTTTCTAAAAGATTGTTGTTTTTGAATAGATTTATGAATAGAACAATAAATAAGGTTGGTTGATTGGAGCGTAAGGTGTGAGACTCCTGCGGGAGGAGTGGGACAGGTGAGACCCGCAGCGCGCCGAGGCTCACCGCCCACCCCGCGGAAAGCGAGCAGCCTGGAGCGGAAATCAACCTCTCTACAATACTTTTGCGAAAACAGCCAAATAGAAAGACTTTATGTTAATAATCTGAAGCAATTAGGAGCAGGTCACGATGTATGAAATTTTTAGCCAAATCAGTAATTATATAAGCCAGCCATTGATTAGTTTAGGTCTGGATACAAAGGGGGTTCCTCTGTTTTCTGCGTTTATTTTAGGGATAGTAGGAGCTTTAGCGCCATGTCAATTTACAGGAAACCTTGGGGCGATTACTATTTTCGGAAATCAATCTATTCAAAAAAGAACAGCGTGGGCTGAGGTTCTGTTTTTTATTCTTGGCAAAATCGTTGTTTTTACTGGCCTTGGGTTACTTGTATGGATTCTGGGGGTGGAAATTAAGACATCTTTAACTGCTTATTTTCCATGGTTTAGAAAAATTGTCGGGCCGTTATTTATTTTAATAGGTTTATTTTTATTTGGTGTTATTAAATTTCACAAAAGTTTTACCTTGGGAAGTATTCCGGAGAAGTTGCAAAAAAAGGGCCCCCTCGGTGCTTTTTTCATGGGTGTCAGTTTTACGCTGGGTTTCTGTCCTACAATGTTCGTCTTATTTTTTATCACACTTATGCCAATGGCAATGGCAGTAAGTTATGGACCAGTTCTACCAGCAATTTTTGCAATTGGGACTTCACTCCCGCTGATTATGGCTATTTTCTTAATTTGGTATTTTGGACTTGGCGGGAAGCTGATGAAGAAAAAGGGGAGAAAGCTTGGATCAGGAGTCCAAAAGGTTACCGGTGCTCTAATGTTATTACTGGGTATTCTGGATACCATAACTTACTGGAGTATTTAATAGATCCAGAGAAAATATTGTAGTAGATACTGTTAAAGTGGAGATACTCCTAATGTAATCAGTATAATGAATTGATTATTCCGCCCCTTGCTCATAAGCAAGGGGTTTTTTTATAAGTGTCTATGAACCTATTTGTATTTGAGTATTATATCCGTTCTTTCAGGGAATAATTATCTGGATATTGTATTAGTTGCTCCTTATTTTCTGCACAATTTCTTGTAATAATATGTTCAAAATAAAAAGGAGGATTTTGGAATGATCAAAGGAAAGAAATTAGCGACAGGGTTTGTTTCATTGTCAGTTGTGTTAATGTTAGCTGCGTGCGGAGGAAATGGGGAGGAAGCAAGTCCTGAAGAAACTGCTGAAAACAATACAGCTTCTGAAGAAAGCACCAATCATTCTGGAGACCATACTAGTATGGATCACTCAGGCTCAGGTGAAGTCCCTGAAGGATTAAAAGTCAGTGAGAATCCAAAATATGAAGTCGGCAGTAAAGCGATCATAACACATGGACATATGGAAGGCATGGAGGGCGCTGAGGCAACCATCGTTGGTGCTTATGATACAACAGTTTATACTATTTCCTATACACCAACCACTGGCGGAGAAAGGGTAGAAAATCATAAATGGGTTGTCCATCAGGAAATTGCCAATGCTAAAGAGGAGCCATTTGCAGAAGGTGACGAGGTTAAAGTAAATGCCAGCCATATGGAGGGCATGGAAGGCGCAGCAGCCGAAATCGATTCTGCGGAGGAAATGACCGTCTATATGGTTGATTTTACTACAACAGATGGAGAAGAAGTAACAAACCATATGTGGGTAACAGAAACCGAGCTTTCTCCTGCTGAATAAATAATTAATCGGTCATAAAAGAACTTACTCTTTTAATAGGGTAAGTTCTTTTTTAATGAGGTAAAACTTTTATACTATAGAGGGGTATTGTATAATAAAAGAAGGATTATAGATTTAATTAAAATAAGAAGCAAAGGGGAATTTTTATGGCCGAAATGAAAGAAAAAGTAAAGCTCGCAGTCAACGGTGGCATAAATTTTGGAGCAAAACTTACCGCTAAACAACTAATAATTTTGACAAAATATATGGAAGAAAACGGTGAACTTGAACTGACTACCTTTCAGCAGCTCTATCTAGAAATTGATGCTGAAAGGAAAGAAGAGATCATTAAAGAGTTTGAACAGGCGGGTTTATATTGCTATCCTGTTGGGAGCTATGTGAAAAGCCTGAGAACCTGTAATTTTTGCAAAGGTGAAGAGGAGGAAGGGATGCCTGTGGCGAAGGAAATTAATAAGCGAATTGCAGGCAGACCTGTACCCTTTACACTAAAGCCTGCCTATACTGGATGTCCGGTTGGCTGCGGGGAACCTCTCATGAATGATATTGGAATTATGAAGATGAAAGATACCTATGATTTATATATTGGAGGTAAATCAAAAGGCAGGGACGCCGAAGCGGGAACACTCTACATGGAAGGCCTGAATCCTGACCACTTATATTCTGCCATTGATAAACTAATAGGAATATATCAGCAAAACGGCAAGAAAAGAGAAGCTTTCCATAAATTTGTGAAAAGGGTTGGAATTGAGAATTTACGTGCGGCAACGAAGAAAATATAAATGAAAAAGGAAACAGCATCAACACTCTGCTTGAAGAGAGAAAAGATGCTGTTTTTTAAAGGGATTTATTTAGAATATTTCTTTTTAAATGCATTCATTGCCTCAACCTGTTCTTCACGTGAAGCATCCGGCACATGCTCCCACCCTTTTTCTTTTATAATATGAGAATATTCATCCTGAATCCTGGCCTGCTGGAGAGCCATTTGAACATGAATATTCTTAATGTTTTCAGCTTTCATAGATAAAGCTGAAGTAAAGTTATCAAGTGCCATTGACCTGGCAGTATGGCGTCCTTCAATGGCAATATTTTGCTGGGTTAGCTGAGTAACTGGAGATTTACAGTCAATTGGAACGGGTTTTACTTCCGTTAAAGCTTCTACACCTATGTTCTCGTTGACCTGTGGGTCCATTAGGCTAATCATGACCCTGACATGATTGTCCATAATGACTATTTGTTCATAAATGACCTGCCGCATTTCAGGATTTTCCACGGAGCAGAAAAACAGCTTTAACTTTTCGATAACGGTTTTATGAATGTTTAAGTGTTCAGCCATAAGGCTTAAATCCATCGATTTAAGTATCATTTTAATCCCCCTAATACCAAAAAATTCACCCTCTTCCTATGTTTATCACTACACGGCTTGTCATCATGACAAAATATTAATTTGAGGATGGAGTGTCAAAACAAAAAGAACAGTTTTAAACTGTCCTTTAGTTAACTCCTCTTTTCCATATCAAATAAAGCAAAAACATTACGGCAATCAATAGAATGATCCCAATTTGCATTTCTGTTTTTAATTTAAGTGCTTCCGAGATTGTGTATGCCTCAATAATTAAAGCGGGAATCTTCCCAAGTGTGCTGGCCAGGCTGAATGAAAGCAACCCCATTTTGCTAAAGGCTGCAGTCAGTGTTACTGCTCCAGATGGGACGAATGGCAAGATTCTTAGTAAAATAACGATAAAAAAGGCAGTAGTACCCTCAGCATTTTTAAGTTTAAGCAAAAATTTGTTATCCTTATTTTTGATCTTCGGAAAAATAGAGAATAGTTTGGAGATCCCTTTACGGTATAGAACGAAGCTTACGACCGCTCCAGCAGCTTCGCCAATAATTAAAATGAATAAACCCCAGTTCAAGTCAAATACGGCAATAGTGCCGACCGTTATAAAGGCACTTGGGAGAACCCCTGTAATGGCGACTCCTACATTCATCATAATACTAAAAAGTGCTGCAAATAAAGGATGTCCGGAAATCCATAAAAGAATATCAGAAAACATTCCTTATTCCTTTCCGGTCCATTTGTAGCCGACTCCCCAGACAGTCAGTAGATAATCATCAGCCGGGAAACCAGCTTTCCGCAGTTTTTCACGTAAATTGCGAACATGTGAATCGATCGTGCGATCTTCAATGGATACACCATATCCCCAAACGGAACCAATCAAATGCTCTCTTGAAAAAACCTTGTTCGTGTTAGCAAGAAAAAGCTTAAGCATAGAAAATTCTTTTGGGGTTAAAAGGATTTCTTTGTTCTTAAAAAGCAGTTCAAATGAATCCTCTTTTAATACTAATCCCTTAAAGGTTAATGTCTTTCCGTCTGATTGACTTCTTCTGAGGACCGCTTCAATTCTTGCGACCAACTCATCTTCATCAAACGGTTTCAAAATATAATCATCTGCTCCAATGTTTAGGCCTTTGACAATATCAGGTTTCTCGCTTTTGGCAGTCAGCATAATGATTGGAATATCCCAAAACTTTTTAATCTCCCGGCATACTATCCAGCCATCCATTTCAGGCATCATCACATCCAGAAGAATGAGATCTGCAGAATGGGAATCAAGATAAAGCAAAGCATCTGCGCCTGATGTGGATTTAATGCAATTGTAGCCGCGTGGTGTTAAATATAAAGAAATCAAATCAAGCATTCTTGTTTCATCATCTACCAGCAGTATTGTTTTCATCAAACATTGTCTCCCTTAAAAACCATTTCAAATTCAGTTCCTATATTTTCTTTGCTTTTTACAGTAATGGTCCCTCCATGGGCATGGATAAGCTCTTTTACAATGGCGAGACCGAGCCCCGTTCCACCAAGGGCTCTTGTGCGTGATTTATCCACTCTGTAGAAGCGATTAAAAATATAAGGCAGTTCATGTTCCGGAATTCCTTTTCCGTTATCTTTTATCCTAATATTGATATTCTTTTTGTGCCTGCTTACAGTAATTGCTGTTTTTCCATCCGGTGAAGAATATTTAATACTGTTATCCAAAAGATTAAAGATGATTTGTTCAAGTCTGGATGCATCAGCATTTAACTGGATAGCTTCCGGGCAATTTACAACAAGTATCATCCTTTTATCCATAAAGGCAGGTGTAAATTTTGCTTCAATTTTTCTCATAAAATCATTGAGGTCAATCGGTGTTTTGTGAATATCAAAAGAATTTTTATCAATTTTCGCCAAATCAAAAAGATTTTTAACCATATCTGAGAGGCGGTTTGTTTCTTCCAGGATAATCGATAAATATTGATTTCTTTCTTCTGCAGTAAGATTTCGTTTTTGGACGATATCCGCATAGCCTTTAATGTAGGTAAGCGGAGTGCGAAGTTCATGTGAAATGCTTGATAAAAACTCGCTGCGTTCCTCTTTTAAGTAGCTTAAATCATTGGCTAATAACTGTATTGATTTTGCCAAATCCCCAAGTTCATCATTACCTGTTTTGGGAAGGGAAACAGAAAAATCACCCTTACTGATTTGCGATGTTGCTTCTTTCATTTTTATTAAAGGTTTTGCCAGTGCTTTTGATAGAAAAATAATAATCGTAATGGTAAAGATAACAGCTATGAACCCTGCAAGCAAAAACTGTTCATTTAAACGGGAAATAAGGGATTGAATCCATGCTGTATCCTGAAACATATAAACATGGCCGATAAGCTGGCCTTCCTGTTCAATGGGGCTTACGGTAGAAATATAATCCTCATCCGTCCAATTATCACCGATCGTTTGCCCTTCTCTGGGAATTGTAGGAATGGGCCTATCAATATATTCTTGAATGGAGGAGCTTCTTACAGATGAACCAAGAATGTTTTTATTTATATTTGTAATGACCACATCAGTATTGGCTTCAGACTCCATTAAGGCTACATGGGAAATGGTATCGTTATCAAAATGTCTTTCAAGGATTGCACGATGAGAGTTGCCTCTTGTTTGGAGAGCAATCAATTCTTCTTCCACACGAGATTCAACAAGTGTGCTATGTAAAAAGAAAAACGTAAAGGTTTCAAGCCCGAAAAGGATTAGAAAAAACAATAACCCCAATTTTAAGGAAAGATTCTTCAAAGAACTCACTCATTTCAGATCTATTACTTCTATTATATTCGAAAAATTTGAAGAATCTATGCAGAAGCTTTAGGTTTTAACCAGGGTGAAGGAAGGTAAATTAGAAAAATGTGTCCTAACATAGTAAAATGCAAGTAGAACAGTTCTATATTCAGGAGGGATAACAATGAGCGAATGTAAGTTAGACCATTCACAAGAAGACGTACAGAAAAAATTTGAACAGCAGGCAGAATTTCTTCCAGAGGATATGAAACCATTATTTCAATCCTTCTTCCAGGAAGAACATACCCAGGATTTATTAAATGAAGTTTTTCATCTATTAAAAAAGTTCGACCTTGCATCTGAAGAAGAAAAGAGCGAGCGTGTAAATAGGTTATACTTAGTACTGAGAAACGTATAAGCAGTAGATGCCACATCCGCTTGGAGATGTGGCATTTTTCTATACAAGTATAAGATCTATTTACGATCTGTATGATTGTTTACAATTTTTTTGTAGTTATTAAAATTTTATTTTAATTAATTTATTTTTTATGTTATGATTCAATTATTGAGAAATATAGAGTAGTATATTAATGAAAGCGATTACAGAAGGAAGTGACAGAAATTGAAGGAATGCCATAAGCCTGTATTTGACTTGGCGATCCGGACTGCTGATATGCTTGTAAAAATGTTTGGTTCACGATGTGAAGTGGCTGTCCACGATTTCAGCGACTTAAAAAAATCGCTTATTCATATTGCCGGGAATGTAACAGACCGAAAAATCGGCTCTCCTATTACTGACCTCGTGTTAAATGAACTAGCCAAGCATGAGAATGATGTAAACGATATCGCGAATTATAAAACGCAATCTAAAAAGGGAAATATCATGAAATCATCCACGATTTTTCTTCGTGATGATGAAAATAAGGTAATTGGCGCATTGTGCCTGAATTACGATATAAGTTTGCTGATGCAATTTAGCGGTGAAATTGAAGAGTTCATCGGCTTTGATGACAGCCATTCCAAATCAGAAAACTTCTATAATTCTGTTCAGGACGTGATCCACGAGATGGTCGAACAGGTGCTTCAAGGATTTAAGAAGGCGCCTTCGCTCATGACGCTTGATGAAAAGGTTGAGTGTGTACGCCAGCTTGAAGATAAAGGGACATTTCTGATTAAGGGGGCAACAGACTATGTCGCCTCTGTGCTGGGGGTCTCTAAATTTACGATTTACAATTATTTGCAGAAAATCAGAACCATTAATGAGCTGCATCCAGAAGCAGCTATCGAACATAAATAAGTCAATTCTTTCCTTGCTTACTATAATTAGTATAAAAATAGTGAGAAAATGTATTTAAATCTTGAACCTTTATGTTACAATTTTCTCTTGCCGCTAAAAAGATAGATTACGACCATTAGAGTAAAGGGGCATATAAAATGAAATACAGATCTGCATTTGATATAATCGGTCCGGTTATGATCGGTCCTTCAAGTTCACATACAGCTGGAGCTGCACGCATTGGGCGGGTTGCCCGGACACTCTTTGGAAAGCAGCCTTCCAAAGCAGAAATTTCATTATACGGGTCATTCGCTAAAACCTATAAAGGCCATGGCACAGACGTGGCCATTGTTGGCGGAATTTTGGATTTTGATACATTTGATGAGCGGATCCCTTCTGCACTGCAGTTAGCAGAAGAGGCAGGTATTGAAGTGATCTTTACAGTGGAAGACACAGTAACAGACCATCCTAATACAGTAAGAATTAAGCTTTCTGAAGGGGATAGAGATCTGGAGCTTGTCGGAATCTCCATTGGGGGCGGAACGATTGAAATAACTGAGTTAAATTCATTTGAACTTAAATTGACAGGTGAGCATCCTGCTATCTTAGTCGTCCATAACGATCAGTTCGGCGTAATTTCCGCTGTAACAAACATTTTATCAAAGCACCAAATCAACATTGGACATATGGAAGTTTCCCGCAAAGAAAAAGGGAAAATGGCGATTATGGTCATTGAAGTGGACCAGAAGATTGACGAAGATGTGATGGCCGAGCTGGAAGGGCTTCCAAATATTACGCAAATTATTAGAATGGTTGACTAATAGGTTAAGACGCTGTGCACCAGGAGGGAATTACTAATGTTGTTTAGAAATGTTGCCGAGCTTGTTGAGCTCGCAAATAATAAAGGTGTTAAAATTGCCGAAATTATGATTCAGCAAGAAATAGAAGTTACCGGCCGGACGCGTGAAGAAATTTTTGAAAAGATGGACCGTAACCTGACAGTAATGGAGCAGGCGGTTGAGCGCGGCTTGAATGGGGTGACGTCTGTAACCGGATTGACAGGCGGAGATGCTGTTCTTCTTCAAAAATATATTAAAAGCGGAAAAGCATTATCAGGCAATATTTTGCTTGATGCCGTCAGCAAAGCGGTCGCGACCAATGAAGTAAACGCCGCAATGGGAACGATCTGTGCTACCCCAACAGCCGGCTCTGCCGGCGTTGTGCCTGGTACATTGTTCGCAGTAAAGGAAGTTTTAAATCCAACTCGCAAAGAAATGATTGAATTCCTCTTCACTTCAGCGGCTTTCGGCTTTGTAGTTGCAAACAATGCTTCTATTTCCGGGGCGGCTGGCGGATGCCAAGCCGAAGTAGGATCAGCTAGCGGTATGGCAGCTGCATCTATTGTGGAAATGGCAGGAGGTACACCAAACCAGGCTGCAGAAGCGATGGCGATTACACTGAAAAATATGCTCGGTCTGGTTTGTGACCCAGTTGCCGGACTTGTAGAGGTTCCCTGTGTGAAACGAAATGCCATGGGTGCTTCCAATGCAATGACAGCAGCCGATATGGCTCTCGCTGGAATTACAAGCCGCATTCCTTGCGATGAAGTTATTCATGCCATGTTCCAGATCGGCCAAACTATGCCATCTGCATTACGGGAAACAGCAGAAGGCGGATTAGCTGCAACTCCAACCGGGAGAAGGCTGCAGGAACAAATTTTTGGGAAAAAGCAATAACCCTATAAAATATAATTAGTAGCACCAATTCTTAAAAGAGTTGGTGTTATTTAATTTTGTGGATAAGAATAGGTTAAAGGGATGTCTATTTACGATATACTTGATACAGAATTTAAAAGGGGAGAGGATAGAAAGAGTGAAGGTTTTAAGAGGAGTTTTTTTCACTATTATTATATTATTTATGCTGTTATTAGGAATAGTGACACCAGCAGCTTTTATCGGGCTGGTTGTCTTTTTGATTGGATTGTTTTTAAACAATCAGTACCGCAGATTTAAAACCAATTTTAACAAATCAGGCTGGATCATGGCTGCGGGAATGATCCTCTCAATATTTTTGGCTGTGGCATTTTCTGAGACCACCGAAACTGTAACAGACCAGGACATTGAAGAAGATACAAAACAGGAAGAAACGGCAAAAGAAGAGCAGCGGGAAACCGAAGAGAAACAGCAGGCAGAGGAAGATAAGCTTGCAGAAGAAGAGGAAGCAAAAAAGCAGGCTGAAGAGAAAGCTAGGCTAGAGGCTGAGAAAGCGGAAAAGGAGAAGCAAGAAGAAGCTGAGAGACAGCAGAAGGAAGAAGAACAGATTGCTGCCAGCTTAGGTCTTGAGCTGGTGACTATAGGAAGAGTAGTTGATGGGGATACGGTTGAAACATCAGATGGAAGAAAAGTGCGCCTGATTGGAATCAACACACCTGAGTCTACAACAAAAGATGAAGAATATGGAAAAGAGGCCAGCCAATATACCTCATCAAAGTTAACGGGTAAAAAAGTTTGGATGCAAAAGGACGTATCTGATACAGACCGATATGGCCGCCTTTTAAGAATCATTTGGCTAGAAATCCCTTCAGATGATATGGATGAGACTGAAATGCGGACCAAAATGTTCAACGCCCATTTAGTGCTGAACGGGTTTGCTGAACCATCAACGTATAACCCGGATGTGAAATACAGTGAATTTTTCAGGAAGTTTGGCAGGGAAGCAAGAGAAGCCAGTAAAGGTCTCTGGGCATTTGGAAATGAAGGAACAACCAGGGGTGATTTGGATTCTTCGGGCAGCAGCAGTGCGGGTGGTTCATCGTCAGGCTCTGGAACCGGCAATATTTCAAGCGGCTCAGAAACGGACAGCAGTTCGTCCAGCAACAGTGCTTCATCGTCATCAGAAAATCAATCAGAGTCTTACAAAAACTGTACAGAGCTGAGAAAGGTGTATCCGAATGGAGTTCCATCGACACATCCTGCTTATGACTCAAAACATGATCGAGATAAAGATGATTTTGCCTGTGAAAGATAGAATGGAGGCTGATTCTTGCAAAAGAGTCGACACTTTGAAGAAAAACTGGCGGTTTTTAACAAGGACTTCCTCCTTCAATCTTTAAAATTAAAGCTAGCCATAGTTTATCTGCTAATTTTAATGATTTCTTCGCTAAATTACTGAAATTGTTCGTAAGTTTTAGAGGTTTCTTCGCAATTTCACCATTTTGTTCTCAAGTTTTGGCAGGTTCTTCGAAAAGTCGACAAGTGTTTTTCAGGAGGGAGATCATGGAAAGGTTCCGTTTTACTCAAATAGATAATTTGTTAACATTAGATATCAAAGAACTGCTGGATGAAAGTATATCTGAAGGTTTTCGGTTTTTAGCCCGCTTAATTGCCGAGTACCAAAGTGGCATAAATACATTCTCTCGCCGGGGTGAAGGTCTGTTTTGCGTTATGAACCACTTAGGCAAAATTGTGGCAATTGGCGGTCTTAATCAGGATCCGTATTCAAACGAACCAAACATTGGGAGATTAAGAAGATTCTATGTTGCCAGCAGTTACCGCAGAATAGGTGTGGGAAAGGAGCTGTTAGGGCCAATTTTGACTTATGCCAAAGAAAATTTTGATTTAATTGTTCTGCATACAGACACCGAAAAAGCAGATACATTCTACAGAGCTAACGGCTTTAAAAAATGCAGTATCTTTCCTGAGTCAACTCACGTGCTATATTTTAAATAAGGTTTTTTTCGCAAACTTAGCTGCTTTTAAGTCAAGTAGTGAGGAGTGGAAGATTTCCTCATCAGGATGCACAGCGAACCGTGGAACGGGCGGTGAGCCTCGTCCCACTCCCCTGCTGGACTTTGAATAAGCAGCCTTGACTCATCACCGCACGAAGTAAATGTGTATGCATCTTAGAGGATATCTCGCACATTACGCTCCAATCAGCCAATCTTGTATATCAATGTTTTTATTCAAAATCTATTTAAAAACAACAATCTTTTGAAAGAGCCTTAAATAAAGAACACTAGTTAAAAACCAGTGTTCTAAGACGTTCTCCTATGATGGTCATTCAGTTTAATGAGTGACCCCCTTTTTATCCAATAGTGGAAGTTTTCTGCAGGAAAAACACCGCGCCCGCTTGATCTGTCCATTTGAATCACAACACTGCTTGGTGTTACTTCGAGAATTTTCAAGGTTTGAGAACGGTAAAGATTCGGAGCAAAACTGCTTTTGATTTCAAATTGCATATCTTTATCCAGGTTCAAGGATGACACCTCCAAGTATTGTTATATTTATGGTTCCCATTCTATATTTTTCTATCCATTTATTGGCCAGTATAATTGAAACAAAAAATCTCCTGCAAGCAGCTGGAGATTTTCACATGTGCGCCCGGCA
>NZ_JAGGQS010000074.1:0-11327 GCF_018613175.1 Bacillus sp. ISL-47
CACCCATGCCGGGCGCACATAGAAAAAAACCACTCCTCGTAATGAGGAGTGGTTTTTGGAGGGGCGTTATTACATCATGCCGCCCATTCCGCCCATGCCACCCATATCAGGCATTGCAGGAGCTGGGTTTTCTTCTGGCTTGTCAGCAACAACAGCTTCTGTTGTTAAGAACATAGCCGCAACAGATCCAGCGTTTTGAAGAGCTGAACGAGTTACTTTAGTTGGGTCAACGATACCGGCTTCGATCATGTTTACCCACTCGCCAGTTGCAGCGTTGAAGCCTGTTCCGACTTCTTCGCGCTTTAAGCGATCAACAATGATTGAACCTTCAAGGCCTGCATTGTGAGCGATTGTACGTACAGGCTCTTCCATTGCACGCAATACGATGTTAACACCAGTAGCTTCATCGCCTTCAGCTTCAATGGCAGCTACTTTATTGTAAACGTTTAGAAGGGCAACACCACCACCGGAAACGATACCTTCTTCTACAGCTGCACGTGTAGAGTTAAGGGCGTCTTCGATGCGAAGCTTGCGCTCTTTCAATTCAGTTTCAGTTGCAGCACCAACCTTAACAACTGCAACACCGCCAGCAAGCTTAGCTAGGCGCTCTTGTAATTTTTCGCGGTCAAATTCAGAAGTTGTTTCTTCCATTTGAGTACGGATCTGGTTAACACGTCCGCCGATTTGCGCGCTGTCTCCAGCACCTTCAACGATTGTAGTGTTTTCTTTTGTAACAACTACTTTAGTAGCGCGTCCTAAAGAGTCGATTGTAGCAGACTTAAGGTCGCGGCCAAGCTCTTCTGTAATTACTTCACCGCCAGTTAGAATCGCGATGTCTTCTAACATAGCCTTACGGCGGTCACCAAAGCCAGGAGCTTTAACAGCAACTGCATTGAAAGTTCCGCGAAGCTTGTTAACTACCAATGTAGCAAGTGCTTCACCTTCAACATCCTCAGCTACAAGCAATAATGGCTTGCCTTGCTGTACAACCTGCTCAAGGACAGGAAGGATTTCCTGGATGCTAGTAATCTTCTTGTCAGTGATTAAGATATAAGGGTTTTCAAGAACCGCTTCCATCTTATCAGAATCTGTTACCATGTATGGAGAAGCATATCCGCGGTCAAACTGCATACCTTCTACCACATCAAGCTCAGTAGTGAATCCTTTAGATTCTTCAATTGTGATAACACCGTCGTTGCCAACGCGCTCCATAGCTTCAGCAATCAATTGGCCAACTTCATTGTCGGCAGCAGAAATTGCTGCAACCTGAGCAATTGATTCCTTGTTTTCAATTGGCTTTGAAATAGCTTTTAGCTCTTCAACAGCGGTAACAACCGCTTTTTCAATACCTTTGCGGATACCCATTGGGTTAGCGCCTGCAGTAACGTTCTTAAGTCCTTCACGGATCATAGCCTGTGCAAGAACTGTTGCAGTTGTTGTACCGTCACCAGCAACATCGTTTGTTTTGCTTGCAACTTCAGCAACAAGCTTCGCACCCATATTTTCGAAAGCATCTTCTAATTCGATTTCTTTCGCGATTGTAACCCCATCATTAGTGATTAATGGAGAACCGAATTTTTTTTCGAGAACCACGTTGCGTCCTTTAGGTCCAAGAGTAACTTTTACTGCATTTGCAAGGGAATCTACACCGCGAAGCATCGCACGGCGGGCTTCTTCACTAAATTTAATCTCTTTAGCCATTTATATAAAACCTCCTCAATTTTTTTAGCTCTTTTTCTGTTTTAAAATCTACCGTACTTCGGCTATTAGCCAATTACAGCAAGAATATCGTTTTCACGTAAAATTAAGTATTCTTTGCCTTCGTACTTCACTTCAGTACCAGCATATTTTGAGAAGATAATACGGTCGCCGTCAGCAACTTCAAGAGCAACGCGCTCACCATTTTCAAGAACGCGGCCAGTTCCCACAGCTACAACCTTACCTTCTTGAGGTTTCTCTTTAGCAGTGTCCGGCAGTACGATGCCGCTTGCAGTTTTTTCTTCAGTTTCAACAAGCTCGATAATAATTCGATCACCTAGTGGCTTTAACAAGTGAAACAACCTCCTCAAATAATATGTAAATATTTTTATTTATTAGCACTCTCCCTAATCGAGTGCTAACACAATTATTATATTAATGAATCTCATTTCCATTTGCAAGGGTGAAGCTTAAATTTTTTAAAAAAATTTGCACCGTCCAAAAGACGCTAAAATTCGACACAAACAACCTCATAAGTATGCTTCATTTGATTTCTTTTTAGTCAGTAAGCTAAAAAATCCTTTGCTGCAGCGCTGAAATTTGAAACGGGCTCCTTTTTATGAGTAAAATGGCTTTAGTACATGTTTTAAAACCATCAATTTTAAGGGGTAAACATTTTGAAGAAGGAATATTGGATTATTTTAATAGCCTATATTGCTATGCAGCTTTCAAGTCTATTCGGCGTTCCGCTGGTCCTCTTACTTGCAGATCTCCTCGGACAGAAGCCCGAAAACATGCAAATTCTGGCGGTAGCCTACTGGCTTGTCATCAGTTTCACTATTACATTGATCATTACGCTTCTTTTATTGAGAAAAGAGATGAAAATGGGATTGGCACAAAGAGATGCTTCTTCCGCAGCAAGCGCAGTCGGCTGGGCAATTGGCGGCATATTTTTAGCTTTAATCGCTCAAGCTACAGCTGCAAGCATTGAGAACATGATTGGCGTGGAAATGGGATCTGAAAATACACAGCAAATCATACGGATCATAGAAGCCTCCCCTGTCGTAATCTTGATTAGTTCAGTAGTGGGGCCCATCCTGGAAGAGATCGTATTTAGGAAGATTATTTTCGGTTCTCTCCATAAACGATTTAACTTCTTCCTATCTGCCCTAATCAGTTCTGTGATTTTTGCTCTCGCCCATTTTGAACCTGAACATATTCTTTTGTATTCGGCCATGGGCTTTACCTTTGCTTTCCTATATGTAAAAACAAAACGGATAATTGTACCGATTTTTGCCCACGTTGCCATGAATACTCTTGTGGCAGTCATTCAGCTTAATCAGGAAAACTTGGAAAAGTGGATGAAGGAAATGGAAAATGTACAAAGCTTTATCAGCTGTATTGCAGTCTAACACTCAGCGAAGTAAATCGTTTCGCTTTCACTTTATTGGAGGATTTTGATGAGAAGCACACCTTTGTTTTCAGGCATCGTATACATCCTGCTGGGATGCCTTTTTACCTTTATAGCCATTCAGAATATACAGCGTGAAGAAGCATGGAGTTTCTTTACTTATTTTCTGATCATTATTGCCACATTCGATCTTGGCACCGGCCTGAGAATGGTTGGTTTCCATTTTAAAATGAAAAATAAAAAAAACAAAAAATGAGCCCGCAATAAGGCTCATTTTTTATGATTGCTCACTTTCAATTTCCTGAAGCTTCTCTGCTTCCAATACTTTTTTATAGGAAATGCGAGAGATAAAAATACTGACTTCATATAAAAGCAGCAGCGGAATCGTCACCATCATATGGGATAAAAGATCCGGCGGTGTAATAAAAGCCGCTATGACCACTAATACAAAGTAAGCATATTTCCGTATCTTCACCAAATATGCTGGTGTGACAATTCCCAGCCTTGTTAAAAACATGACCACAACCGGAAGCTGGAACAGCACCCCAAATGGAATGGTCAGCTGGAAAAGGAATTGAAAATATTCATTTATCCCGATTACCTGATTGATGGCAAGCCGGTTGGCAATGGAAGTCATGAACTCAACTACAAATGGAAATAAAATAAAATAAGCGAATGCGATTCCGCCGACAAACAAAATGACAGAAACGGGTATATAGCTAAGTGTAACTTTCCGCTCTTTGTCAGATAATCCTGGGCTAATAAAGGCCCATAGCTGATATAAAATCACGGGTGATGTAATAATAAAAGCGATCAGAAAAGCAAATTGCATATAAACTTTAACCGGGTCTGTTAACCGGAAAGCATTCATCGTCAATTCCTTCGCTTCATCCGCTTTTTGCAAATAAACAATCAGCGGTTCAGCCAGGAAAAAGCTAAATATCACGGCGATAAAGAAAAAGATAACGGAAATGACTATCCTTTTTCTTAATTCGCCTATATGTTCATAAATCGTCATATCATTATGACTCATATCTATTCATCCTAACTTACTTAGCATCTTTTTTATCGTCATCGTCCGCTAAGCCTTTTGCTGCGTTTTTAAATTCACGTAATGTATTCCCTGCTGCTCTTCCCAATTCCGGAAGTTTTTTTGGTCCAAATATCACTAATGCAATCAAGATAATGAGTATGAGGCTACCAGGTCCAAGATTCATCATTGCCGCACACCTCCCCTTACCTATAATAGCGAATCCATTACAATCTTCAACTGTTATCTATTGGAATGCAGGATGGATTACGTTTCTGCAGGATAATTTTTTAAGAAATAAACCAGTGACTGCAATTCAACAGCCAGGTCAATATGGTGAATCCGAATGGATGAAGGCACAGTCAGTCTCGCTGGCGTAAAATTCAGGATGCCTTTAATCTTGGCTTTAACCATCCGATCTGTAATCGCCTGTGCAGGCGGTGCCGGTACTGTTAGGATGGCTACCTGAATATCATTTTCTTCAATGACCTTTACCAGATCATCCATATGGTAGACAGGCACATCCCCTATCTTCGTTCCTACCTTGTTCTCGTCCACATCAAAAGCAACTTCTATCTTGGTATTATTATTCTTAAGAAAATTATAATTTAAAAAGGCCGTCCCTAAATTACCTACTCCAACCAATGCTACTTTAGTCAGTTCATCCTGATCAAGGGTTTTACGAAAAAAGGATAGCAGATAATTTACATTATAGCCGTAACCTTTTTTCCCTAACGCACCAAAATAAGAAAAGTCCCGGCGAATTGTTGCCGAATCCACCTTAACCGCTTCACTTAGTTCCGCTGAAGAAACCCTTTGTTTCCCCGAGGAGTGGAGGTTTTTGAGAAAACGATAATATAAAGGAAGCCGTTTAGCTGTGGCTTGAGGTATTTTCATTGGTTCATTGGCCATTCGTCCATCTCCGTCCCTATGATGTATTAGTCTCTTTTAAAATCTCCGTTTTTCCCGCCTGTTTTTTCCACCAAAAAGGTTGGTCCGATTACCATTCCTTTGTCTACTGCTTTACACATGTCATAAACAGTTAGAGCACAAACAGAAGCTGCTGTTAACGCTTCCATTTCCACACCTGTATTTCCTTTCGTCTTTACAGAAGCAGTGATGAACAGAATATATTCTTCCTGCCCAGTTTTCCATGAAAAAGAAATATCTACGCCAGTTAGCGGCAGCGGATGGCACATTGGAATAATATCCCATGTTTTCTTGCTTGCCATGATGCCGGCAACCTGTGCAACCGAAAGCACGTCCCCTTTTTTCATGGTATTAGATGTAATCTTTTCATATATTTCCTTATTAACAGTTATACTCGATTGGGCAATGGCTGTCCGCGCTGTTTCAGGCTTATCGCTGACATCCACCATTTTTGCTCTGCCTTCTTGATTAAAATGGGTAAAATCCGCCATAAAAAAACACCTCTCTCCAAAATCATACACTATTTTTCCCCATCTTTGTACGGGCTTTGTATGCTTCTTCACATATTTCTTTACTATTTTCGTATAAAATATTTCCATTCAGCACCTGCAGGATAAAAGGCCTGCCTCCTTTATTGCCGAACATATATGAATAAGTTACACTTACTCTATACTATAGAGGTGAAAAAAATGATACTTTTACAAGTAAATCAGCTATCGAAAAACTTTGCTGCTGATCCTATTTTAACGAATATAAAGCTTGAAGTACAAACCAGGGACCGAATTGCCCTTGTAGGACGTAATGGAGCAGGGAAATCTACCCTTTTAAAAATTATAGCCGGCCATATGGCGTATGATTCCGGGGACATTATAAAACCTAAGGAAGTAACGATAGGATACCTGGCTCAAAATACGGGCCTTGAGTCCGACCTTTCCATTTGGGATGAGATGCTGACAGTGTTTGAGCATTTGCAAAAACAGGAAAAACAGCTGCGTCGTCTTGAAGAACAAATGTCAGACCCTGAAGCCATGAATAATTCTGATGCATACGATCGAATCTTAAAGGAATATGACAAACTTCAGGTAGAGTTCAAAGAGAATGGCGGCTATCAGTATGAAGCGGATATCCGTTCCATTCTTCATGGGCTGAACTTTAATTCTTTCGGCTACAATACGAAAATTTCAACCTTAAGCGGCGGCCAAAGAACAAGGCTTGCCCTTGGAAAACTTTTGCTGACAAAGCCCGATATTCTCATATTGGACGAGCCGACAAACCACCTGGACATTGAAACATTATCATGGCTGGAGCAATACTTGCAGAGCTATGACGGTGCCATTCTAATTGTTTCCCATGACCGTTATTTCCTCGATAAGGTTGTTTCCCAGGTATACGAAATTTCAAGGCACCAAATCCGTAAATATCCTGGAAACTATAGTTCCTATTTGGACCAAAAAGCAGAAAACTTTGAACGGGAAATGAAGCAATTTGAAAAACAGCAGGAAGAGATTTCAAAGCTTCAGGATTTTATCCAGCGCAACCTTGCACGGGCTTCAACAACCAAACGAGCCCAAAGCCGGAGAAAACAGCTTGCCAAAATGGAAGTGATGGACAGGCCGCTGGGAGACGAGAAATCCGCATCGTTTGGCTTTGATATTGAAAGGCAATCTGGCAATGAAGTTTTAAATATAAAATCACTGGCTGTCGGATATGAAGATAAAGTTTCTGAAAATATTTCCTTCCGACTTGCCAGAGGAGACAGCATTGCCCTTGTAGGGCCAAATGGAATCGGCAAATCTACTTTACTGAAAACGATTGTGAAAAAGATATCGGCTCTTTCCGGGGATATACAATACGGATCCAATGTAACAATCGGATACTATGACCAGGAACAGGCTGAGCTTACCAGTAATAAGCGAGTCCTAAACGAATTGTGGGATGAATATCCGCTTAAGCCTGAAAAAGAAATTCGCACGATCTTAGGCAATTTTCTTTTTTCCGGTGATGACGTCCTTAAAACTGTCTCAACTCTTAGCGGCGGCGAAAAAGCCCGCCTGGCTCTGGCAAAGCTGATGATGCAGAAAGCTAATTTCTTAATATTGGATGAGCCGACAAACCATCTTGATCTGGATAGCAAAGAAATCTTGGAAAATGCTTTAATTGACTATCCGGGGACTATACTTTTCGTTTCCCATGACCGTTATTTTATCAACAGAATAACCACAAAGGTGATAGAGCTTTCCAGCAGCGGTGCAACTGAATATCTTGGGGATTACGACTATTATGTTGAAAAGAAGCAGGAGCAAGAAGAACTGCAGGCATTTGATCAAAATAACAATGATCATTCTGCACAGCCTTCAAGACAGGAAAAAAATAATTATCAGCTAGATAAGGAAGCAAAAAAGCTTGAAAGACAAAGAAAAAGAAGAATGGATGAAATCGAAGAGCAGATAGAAGCGCTGGAAAAGAAAATCGAAGATTATGATCAGCTTCTCTGCGATCCGGAAGTTTATCAAGACCACGAAAAAGTATTGGAAATAACAAAAGATAAGGATGAATTAAAAGCAAAACTGGAAGAACTATTGGATGAATGGACAGTTTTAGCAGATGAATAATGAAGGAAAATTCATAACTTTTAGACTGGTAGGATAGTCACTACCAGTCTTTTTTATTATCCACAAAGATAACCACAAACAAAAGTCGATTATATACGGTCTCCACAGAGTTTTCCACATTATCCACAGAAACACGGTAATTTATCCCCATTATCCACATAAAATTCAGAAAATGAGCATTTTATCCACAAAAAAAGCCCCCGGGCTACCGGGGACTTTTACCTATATTATTTATTGTTGTGGATAGCGATATCTAACCCTGGATTTGCATTCAAATCTAAGCCGGAATGAATGCCCTTTTCAAATAAAATACTGCCTGCTGCTGCAATCATGGCTGCATTATCTGTGCATAAAGATAGCGGCGGGATAATGAGCTCTATATCCGGATTACAGGCAAACTTGTCCTCCAATTCTGCACGCAGTCCTTTGTTCGCTGCAACACCGCCTGCCAGCAGAAGCTGCTTAACTTTATATTCCTCCACAGCTCTTTGCGTTTTCGTTACAAGTACATCTATTACACTTTCCTGAAAACTTGCCGCAAGATTCTCAGGGACAATTTCTTCCCCACGCTGTTCTGCATTGTGGACAGTGTTAATAACTGCAGATTTTAAGCCGCTGAAGCTAAAGTCATATGACCCTTCTTCCAGCCAGGCCCTTGGCAAATTGATCGTAGGCTTCCCCTCATGTGCAAGCTTGTCTATATGCGGTCCTCCCGGATATGGCAGGCTTAACGTTCTTGCTACCTTATCATAAGCCTCCCCTGCAGCATCATCCCTTGTTTCGCCAATCACCTCAAAATGGCCATGTTCCTTCATATACACAAGCTCTGTATGGCCTCCTGATACAACAAGTGAAAGCAAAGGAAACTTCATTTCAGCAACTAAGCGGTTAGCATAAATATGCCCTGCAATATGATGCACGCCAACAAGCGGGATCCCATGGGCAAAAGCAATGGCCTTTGCTGCATTTACACCGATAAGGAGTGCCCCAACAAGGCCAGGCCCTTCAGTTACAGCAATTGCAGATAGATCCGAATAAGTAATTCCTGCGTGGTTTAATGCTTCTTCCAGTACTATAGTTATTTGTTCGACATGGTGCCGGGAAGCAATTTCCGGGACTACTCCGCCGAACCGTTTATGGCTTTCTATTTGGGATGCAACAACATTAGCCGCAACCTCCCGGCCATTCTTTATGATGGCAACTGCTGTTTCGTCACAACTCGTCTCAATTCCCATGATCCATTGATCTTTTTTATTCATAAATTCACCCACATTACTAAAGCATCCTCTTGATTATCAGTATAATAGTTCTTTCTAATTGCTCCATCCTGGAAGCCGAGTTTGCGGTATAAGGACTGTGCGGTGAAATTGGACACTCTGACTTCAAGGGTCATCGTTTTTGCACCCATTTCAACGGCAACCTCAATTATCTTGCGCATTAGTGCTTCACCAAGTTTCCTCCCCCTATATTCGGGCAGCAGTGCAACATTGGTGATATGAGCTTCGTCCACAACTATCCATACTCCGCAATAGCCTATCACTTTATCATCTTCTTCTATAACTACGTATACGGCAAACTGATTCTGTGTTAATTCGTTATAAAAAGCTTCCCTGCTCCAGGGAGTAGCAAACGATTTATGTTCAATTTCCAAAACATCATCAATATCCTGCTCATTCATAAAACGGAAAGTTAAGGACTTATTCATGCTTTCGCTTCCTCACCACTATAGCTTTTTTTCTTTGTTCGCTTCTATCCAATTGGCCTCAGCTTCCGCAAGACGAATATAATTCGGAACAAAAGAATGAACTTCCTCACCCTCTCGGTCTCTGCCTAATAAAGCAAGTTCCGCAGGCCGTGGGTTGTGTTCGGTTGGTGCTGCATATATAGCTTGATCTTTGAGTGTTTCCTCTAAAACATTACGATGCAGCGGCAAATCGTTTCCTATGAAAAGTACCTTCTCATGTTGCTTAGAAAGCTGTTCAGCCCAATCTTTAGAAAGAAGCAGCTGGTCCTTTACAAGAGAAACTAACTGACCTTCCGTATATTGATACAGACCAGTATAAATCTGTCCTCTCCTGGCATCGAATAAAGGGGATACTACCCCATCAAAATACCTTCCTGCAGAAGCAGCAAAAATTTCCAAGCTTGATACTCCTACCAGCGGTATATTTAATGTCCATGCAAGTGTTTTTGCTATAGTCACACCAATTCGAACACCAGTATAAGAACCAGGCCCTTTCGCAACCACGATCTTATCTAAATCAGCTGGTTTGACATCACATTCTTTCATTAACATATCAATAGCCGGCATAACCCGGACAGAGTGATTCTTCTTCACATTTGTAATATGCTCGCCTATTACCATATCACCCTCGAGGAGGGCCACTCCTAGAGGGTAATTAGATGTATCGATGGATAGAACCTTCATGACATAATCTCCTTACACAATTCCTCATATCTCTTTCCTTTTGGTTCCAAAATTAGCCTTCTTGATCCTTTGTCTCCCAAATATAAAGAAACCGTCAACAATTCATCAGGAAGCTGGTCTTTAATTAAATGAGCCCATTCTACAACTGTGACCCCATTGCCTTCAAAATATTCATCAAAACCCAGATCTTCAAAGGAATCTTCCACTCTGTATACATCCATATGATAAAGAGGCAATCTTCCCTGGTATTCCTTGATAATTGTAAAAGTTGGGCTATTCACATTCCTGATTACACCCAGGCCCTGTGCCAGTCCCTTTGTAAATGTCGTTTTACCTGCACCTAAATCACCTTCCAGAGCAAGAACATCCCCCGGCCGGAGCAGGCTGCCAAGTCTTTTTGAAAATCCCATGGTATCCTCTGGCTGGTTCGAGATAAACTCAATCTGATTCATATTATTTCATCACCTTTAGTGGTTTAATCTGCGTATGAACAAAAAAACCTTAGGATAAATCCTAAGGAGAATAATCTATATGTAGTGTACATCATTTTAAATCAATGGGCAAAGCATGCCCTCTTTCATTAGTTGGTTCACTAGAAGGAAGACTAAAAAAGACATAAAAAAAGACGAAACCTTGTTTCGTTCTTTGAATTAAATCTATAAAAATGGCGGTCCGGACGGGACTCGAACCCGCGACCTCCTGCGTGACAGGCAGGCATTCTAACCAACTGAACTACCGGACCGGATTGCGGGGGCAGGATTTGAACCTGCGACCTTCGGGTTATGAGCCCGACGAGCTACCGGACTGCTCCACCCCGCGATAGTATTATTTATGTGATTTTTCTATGCTCACATATAGCATAAGGACTGTCCCGATCTCAGGAAGCTAAACAAAGATGCGTCTCGATCGGTACAACTCGCAGAATATTCTTGAAGCAACGCTCGTTGCTCCACCCCGCGATAGTGTTATTTATGTGATTTTAAAAATGTCCATATATAGCATTTAGAAAACCAAAGCCCGGCAGCGTCCTACTCTCACAGGGGGACAGCCCCCAACTACCATCGGCGCTGAGAAGCTTAACTTCCGTGTTCGGTATGGGAACGGGTGTGACCTTCTCGCTATCGCCACCAGACTATTTGGTTTGAAGAAAATTCATTCCTTCAAAACTAGATAATGCATGAAGAAGTTGCCGAGTATTCACCAATAACTTGGTTAAGT
>NZ_JAGGQS010000075.1:0-41794 GCF_018613175.1 Bacillus sp. ISL-47
CACCCCCTCCTACTCGATTTACTTGTTGTTTTGAAGTGCTTTTACCAGCTCTTCGCCCATTAATTCAGAAGAAAATGGGTCGCGGCTTGTGACGATTTGATCGTCTGCCCACACGGCGTGTGCGGGTTTGTTTAAGTCGTCCTGGTCGTACTCGGCAATATTGCGCATTTCCTGTTCAAGGCTGAACGGAAGAATGTCAAGCAAGACTTCCGGTTCAATTTCGTCCGGATAGCCTGTTACCTTTTTGCCGGAGATAATGCTTTTGCCGTCCGGGCGGGTTGTCCAAATCAGCGGTGCTGGACCGTGGCATTCAGCAGCAACGATCCCGCCGTTATCATAGATCTTATTGATGATGTTATGAAGGTCCGCATTTTTAGCCAGGTCATACATAGCTCCATGGCCGCCGACAACAAGGACAGCATCATAGTCATCATGGTTAATATCGGATAGCTTTTGTGTATCATCGGCACGCCCTGATTCATAAAGCGCCTTATAAGTGCCTTGAGGATCATATTCTTCCCCAATACTCATTTTATCAATTTCAGGCTTTCCCCCTAATGGAGAAGCAAGGTTTACCTGATGGCCAGCCTCTTCCAGGGCATTCAGCGGAGCGAATAATTCCTCTCCCCACCAGCCTGTATGGTAATTGTTTTCTTCATCTTTATAACCGCTTGATAAAACCGCTAGTATTTTTGACATATTATACCCTCCTATGTACGGATTCTTTCCCGTACTGGCTTTGTTTAAAACATTAAAGGAGCTGCTGTTTTATAAAAGTCGCGTTTCTAATCGAGATTCCATCTAACTGTTTGCCGCGTTTTGGTCGCTTCGTATCAGTTCTTCTGAAAACTTCCATTCTGTAGTAGTCTTAACTTTTAATGGCGTTTTATGATGCGTTCTTGGTCGATCGGAATTTTTATGAGAAGTGGTTGAAGGACATGCGAATGCATTTTCGAGGAGTCTCGCACCTTACGCTCCTATCAACCAACCTTATTTATCAGTGTTTATCTATTTAAAAACACAATCTTTAGAAAAAAGTCTTAAAAAAGTGAAACAAACGAGGCCGCTGGCCGACTAATTAGCAGTTTAAACAATCGGGGGATTATCGATGTCTGACAGCAGGATCAGTGAGTGGTTTTATGAATACAGCCATGATATCTATCATTTTTTAATTTATACCCTTGGTACGGGTGATGTGGAAGATCTCGTCCAGGAGGTTTTTATTCGGGCTATCCGGAATATAGATTCTTTTCAGGAGAGGTCCAGTCCGAAGACATGGCTTTTTGGCATTGCGAGGCATGTAGGAATAGATGAAATCAGGAAGCGGCAGAGGGAGCGGCTGAAGAACTATTTGTTTATGAAAAGCGAGGAAGCTAGCAGCAAGGATAATCCTGAGGAATTTCTGGAGATGAGCGAAACTCATCAGGTTCTTTATAAAGCGGTTAGAGGACTCAAGCAAAGCTACCGGGATGTGGTCATTTTACGCGGGATAAAAGAAATGACGATAGGGGAGACTGCTGAAATTCTGGGCTGGAGCGAAGGGAAAGTTCGGCTGACATTTCACCGGGCAATCAAAGCTTTGCAAAAAGAGAAGGAGAGATTTATGTAATGGCAAACAGGGACCATGAAAAAATTCTGGATGAATTAAAGTCGATGCCAAAGCCGCTTTTGCCACGCAAGCTTCAGGATGAAATGCATCAGGAGATCCGGCAGTTTTCCGCTCACTACAGCCGGCGAAAAAGGTGGGGGAGGATAATGAAAAGATCGTGGTCCAGTGTTTTAACGGCTGCAGCTATATTAATCTTGAGTATTGTCGGTCTGGAGATGTTTGGAGGAGAGAAAGGGATTCCGCCAAATGCTTCCGAGCAGCCGGGTGTTGATATACCGGAAACAGATCAATTAGATGACCCTTCATTGGGATTACACCAGGTGGCATTGGAAGATCTGTATTTTGAAATACCAAATCAGAAAACGGATGTGGTGGTTGACCGGAATACGAAGGATGGATTTACGGTGGTTGATATCCTGGATAAAGATACGGGTGAGGTCATGTTCACTTATGGAGAATCGGAAGGGGATGGACCGATTAAGACGGTGTATCGGGATCTTAAAACGGAAACTGCAGACGTGAGGCTTCAGGTGACGGTGGAGATTGATAAAGAGAGCGGCATGATTACGAAGGTCATGGACAAACATGTCAGTGTGGAGCCGCAGCCATTCCAAATGGATAAGGATAATATTATCTATTCCACCCCAAGAAACGGAACATTTCCTGCTGAAAATCTTGGAGTGGTGGCCCATTTGAATGTCGATTGGGGAACCGAAAGAGAGAACAGAATGGAACAAATCTATGAAGGGTTTCTAATCGGAGTGAGAAAAAGTGAATGACCTGTTTCCTGCTGGAGCAGGTTTTTTCTTTATTAAGATTAATCTTCGTACATATAACAGACGGTGGAATGGGAAGTGGTGCATAAAAACGGAAAGTTACGCATAAGTGAACGAGATTGAGACATAAATGGAAAAAGTGGTGCGTATATCGGTGAAAGTGGTGCATAAACTTTGAAGAGCAGCCTCTCCTAACTTTAATGGATGATTTAGACTGTTTTTTCCATAACATTTATAGGATAAATCCTTTTCATGTTACAATATATGTGAATCTATTCACAATTATAAGGGGTGATGCTGATGCTATTATCCAAATTAAAAACAGCACTTTATTCATCCATCGTCTTCACTTTTGGCTTTTGGCTGCTTTTACTCTTTACAGAAGGTGAAATGTTTTCTTTTGTCTTGATCATGATATTCCTCTATTGTCTATTTGGAAATGTCATTTACGGTGTTCCGGTTTCATTGCTGTCGGAATTTATTACAAACAGGTTCATCCGCTGGCGGCTTCCAGCAGCTGCTTTTATACATACGATGCTGGGTGCAGTCACTTATTTTTTTATTAAAGGGTTCGCCTTCTTTGCTCTTCTTTCTGCGGTGCTTTTCTTCCTGGTGGACGAGCTGCGAAAATGGGACCGGGTAATGCCTGCCGGGAAAATTGCTGCTTTAAATGCAGCGGCAATTCTATTGGCTGGTTTGCTGCCGATGGGCCTGCTTTGGATTCTTCAAAAAGCCGAAGTGGAGGCAAAGACAAATGATCTGTACCTGATTCCTCAAGGATATGCTGGACAAGTTATGATTCTCCATGAATTCGGGCAAGCGCAAGAACCGGAAACAGAAGGGGAGTATGATGTGTTTAGGATAAATGAGAAAGGGTACGCTGTTACCGCTTTGCCGCAAAGTGAAGGCTTGATTGAAGACTTATATTATTATGTTGATGAAAAGGGAAATCGTGAAGAAATCCCGGAGCACTGCATCAAATTAAGGGGAGCAGGTTCAACGATGGGAGATGGATACGAGTATTCCTATACCCGTTTTACTGTAGGGTGCCAGGAGGATATTGATGATCTGCAAGATAGGCCATCTGTTGAGGAGATCCTTTATGACGAAGGCGTGCTTGATAAAATCAATCAAACGTTTGATTGAACAAAAAAAGCTGGAGATTCCAGCTTTTTTTGTTATTTCACTGTTAATTGGCTGAGTTGGTGTTCATGAATTTCTTCTTTAGTTACATGAACTTTAATTTGGTAAGAACCTGATTCTGAAAAGGACTTACTTGCAAGATATTCACCCGGGATGCTTTCTGAGGCTTCTATATATTCAGATTGCTGCTGTTCATCCTGCCAGACTTCAAAGCTAACATTTGCATTGGTTAAAGGCTCGCCTTCCTTCAGTATTTCAGCCGTTAATCTAGCTTTCCCATCTTGTTTGAGGGTCCCATCTGTTTTCAGGTTAATCGAAACATGGCTATGTGGATGTTCTTCCTCCTGAAAGACAACCGTATTTTCAGGTGTACCGGCAATGACTTGCTTTGTCGGCATCCGGTGCATATTTCTTGCTGTGACGTGGGCTACAACAAAGTATTGTCCATTTTCAGGAAATTTCTTTTTAACTGAATAAATGCCATCGCCCTGGTGTTCAGCTTTGAGCATTTCCCGGTCATTCCGCCCAGATTGCCATACTTCAAAAACAACATCATTAGCATCCATTACTTTTTCGTCTCCATGTGTAACGATTGCTTTTAAAATTACATCCTCATGGGGGGTGATTGATTCGGGCGTCTGAATTGAAACCTCTAATTTGTTTTCGCTTTTCCCGCTGTCTTTTTCCATGGAGCAGCCAGCGAGAAGGATAAAACTTAATAAAATAACCGTATACTTTTTCATATTTACTCCTCTTTCTATGCATTTTCCATATTAAGTATGGACAATGGAGGCAGTTTCTATAACCTAAATTTATTATGTTGCCCGGCACTGAGAAAAAGTATGCAAAAAAACAGCCTGGAATCTCCAGGCTGTTAATGATATACGGTAGGAATGGCTTTTAATGAATGAACTGGCTCTGCATTTTTTCTGCCTGTATCTTTAATTGCGTTGTGTATGGCAGCCTCCAGCGGACAAGTGATTTCTTGCAGATAGGCATCGATGTTTTTCCTTAAAGCCAGAATGGTTGCCTCATCCTTAAGCTGTTTAATCATTTGGTCATTATTGATGACGATCGCAAGCCCCTTTTCCAGCAGAAAATCCATGTTGATTTCCTCTTGCCCTGGAAGGGAAGTGTGAATCAGAATGGGCAGCCTTTTTTGAAGGGCTTCACTTATGGTAACGCCGCCCGGTTTAGTCATGATGGCATCTGCTTCTTCATATAGCTTGTTCAATTCATCAGGATCATGGATGTAACCAATCGGTACTATTTGCTCGGAATGCAGCTTTTGAAGTTCCGCAAAAAGTTCTTCATTATTTCCGCAAAGGATCCTGAATTGAATATGAGGAAGTTTTTGCATTGCACTAATTAGATCGAATGAGTCCACTAAGCCGCTGTTTCCCCCGGCAACCAGAACCTGGCGAATCCGTTCTGCTTTATGAGGTGAGGGAAACTGATACGTTGTGCTTACAGGAATACCTGTGACAAAAATACTTTCACCAGCTAGTTGATGTTTGGTTATTAATTTTTGCTTTGCTTCGTGATGGGGAACGAAATGATAGTCAATCCCATGCTTGCCCCATATATCATTAATAAAAAAGTCTGTATATACATTCACCGCTATAAAGCGCTGGTAACGCCCTTTTTGTTTTAATGAGCTAATGATTCCGGATGGAAAGGAATGGGTGCAAAATACCAGATCTGGCTTTTCCGTTTCAAGGAATTTCTGCATTTTTCTTTCAAAGTAATATGATAACACCTGCAAATCAGGCTGCATTTTAAATGGATGCTGCTTGTACATGATGGTGTAGTATAAAGCCCTGTAAAGAAAAGGGGCTCCGAGAAATCCTTTTAGATAAATTCCCGACACAAGTTTCTCCAGTTTTACACTGCAATAGCTTAAAAAATCGACTATTTTAATATCCGCATCAGGGTATTGTTCCAGGACATGTTCCTCGATCGTTTCGGCAACTTTTAAATGCCCGGTGGGAAATTGGAATAATGGAAGCACCAGAACTTTCATATTGGCCCTCCTTTCCTTACTTTATTTTATTTTTCACATATTTAAAAAGCATGTATATTAAGAAAATCGCTAATAACAGGACCCCAAGAAAGGGGGCATGTTTAGGATTAATGTGAAAGAGGTCTCCTGCAAAATATCCGGCTCCGATTATGGGGACCACCCAGCAAAGAGAGCCCGCCAGGGAATAAAGGAAGTACCGAAGAAATGGAACTTTTGAAATCCCTGCAAAATACGGGCTTATTTGGCGTATGCCAGGCATATAGAAACCGGGAAAAATTCATTAGCCGATGATCATTTAGGTAGCTTTTCTCGGCCTTTTTCCATCGTTCTTCCGTTATGCCAATAAACTTACCATATTTTTTTAGGAAAGGCTTTCCGGCATTTTTGCCGATCCAATAGGCTGCAAGCATGCCAAGCAACGCACCCATCTCAGCGCTGAAAGCAGACAGCCCAAAGGCAAGCTTGTGATTTCCGATTAATACACCAATCAGGAATAACAGCGATTCCTCGGGAGCCGGTATGCCGACAATCCCGAAAAATAGAAATAAAAAAATGATCCAATACCCGTATGATGAAATAAAATCAATAAGTGTTTCCGTACCCATCGCAATACTACTCCCGATTTCCTGTTTTTAAAGAAACAAAGCGTATCCCTTTTTCTGCTGCCTGCTGAAGATAATCGTCCAAATGGCGGATCATATACTCTGGAGCACCAGCGTCAGCGCCAAGGGTTTTGCCACTGTCATGAAGCAGAAAAATCCTCCCTGGTTTGGATGCCTCCGTTAAAATCTCCGAAAAATTCTCCTGGATATGCTTGACCTTCCAATCTTTAAATATGCCTGTCCACATAATGATTTCATAGTTCCTGGCGATCCAAAGGGAAAATAAATTGAAATGCCCCCATGGAGGCCGGTAAAGAATGACCTCTGCATTTACTGTTTGTTCAATTATTTGCTTTGTTCGGATCAGCTGTTTTTTTAACGAGACAGGTCCCAAGATCCAGCTTGAAATGTGCCGGTAGTGATGGATGCCGATTGCGTGGCCTTCAGCATGCATTCTTTTTAGCAGCTCTGGCCTTTGTGCTGCCTTTTCCCCGACGACAAAAAAGGTTGCCTTAACATGATGCTTCTTTAAGACATCGAGAAGGCGGGCAGTATAGCTGGGATCAGGGCCATCATCAAAGGTTAACGCAATAGCGTTTGGCTCTGCTATTTCTTTTACAATCCCCCAATTTAGCTTTCGTATAATCACAGTGGGGAGTATACCGTAAAGGATAAAGATAATGAAGATGGCTGTTAAAAAATAAACCATGGAAAATTAAGTCCTTTCCTATGGATGATTCACTTACTTCCATTCCCTGTTTATAGTGAGGATAACCTTAATGTCCCGATAGAATGTCATGTAAATGTCCTCTTTTATGGTAAGGAGTGCTAAATAGGAAATCAAGGTTAAAAGGCCGCATCCAGGAATGCAGCCTTACTGATAAAGGGAAAATTATTTTTTTAATAATAAATACATAAAATAAGGAGCCCCTATGAGTGCGACCATGATGCCAGCCGGAAGTCCGTCCGGATCAACGAGATTCCGGCCAATCGTGTCAGCGAATAATAGAAGCCATCCTCCCAAAAGAATAGCAATCGGAATAAACAGCTGGTTACGCGGTCCGACAAGTGCTTTAGCCATGTGCGGCGCAATTAAGCCTATAAAGGCAATTCCGCCAGTTACAGACACAGCTGAGGCTGCCAATGCAACAGCCGTAAGCAGAAGGATGATCCGTTCTTTTTCAATCGATACCCCTATTCCAATGGCGACTGGCTCATTTAGGCTTAAGAGATTCAAACGATTTGCTTTATATAAAGTAAATGGAATAAGCAGAAGAAGCCATGGAAGGAGTGCCCAGATGAATGGCCAATCCGTCCCCCATATATTCCCTGATAGCCATTTAGCAATAAAATCGACTTTCTCTCTTTCAGCAGATGAGATCAGGACTATCATGACACCTGAAAGCGCCATGGAAAACCCGACCCCGACCAGCACCATTTTTACAGGCTGAAGCCCTTCACTTTTTTTATAGGAAAAAGCATAGATAAGAATGGCTGTTAGTAAAGCACCGAAAAATGCGCATAGCGGCAGCATGTAGATGAAAGAGCCAGCTTCAATCGGGAAGAACAGAAAGAAAACGGCGATCGCTACACCGGCACCGGAGTTGATGCCAATGATGCCCGGGTCCGCCAGATCATTACGAGTTATTCCTTGTAAAATGGCACCGGACAATGCAAGTGCCATGCCGGCCAGTACAGTGATAAATACCCGCGGCAGTCGAATCGAAAATAACACGAATTCTTCTTTAAAAGTGCCCTGTCCCAGGATCGTCGGGATCAAGCGGTCATATGAAAGGGAGGCATAGCCTAATCCCATACCAATAACAATGGTTATCATAATGAGCGCTGATAAAATTCCAATTAAAATCAGCTGTTTTTTTACTAATTCTGGCTGGATCATGAGAACGTCTTACCTCCTTTATGGACAATGAACAGGAAGAAAGGAAGCCCCATTACCGCAATGATCGCTGCAACTGGTGTTTCATAAGGAGCATTGATGGTTCTGCCCAGTGTATCGGCCAGAAGCATAAAGGTAGCTCCTGTGAGGGCGGACATGGGCAGAATAAAACGATAATCCGTACCGACAATAGCACGAACGATATGAGGCACCATTAACCCGATAAACGCCATATTCCCCACAAGCGCCACTGATGCGCCTGCAAGCAGGGTAACTAAAATGAACAGAATGACTTTAATCTGAGTTGTGTTTTGGCCCAAACCTACAGCAACTTCCTCATTCAAGCTTAAAATAGTGAGCTGCTTGGACATGAAAAGGGCAATAAGAATTCCAATTGAGATAACCGGTATAATCACGTGCAGCTGGGTCCAGGATGTGCCGACGAGTCCGCCTGCAGTCCACATGCTGACATCTTTTGAAATCTTAAAATAGATGCCGACTCCTTCTGCTATTGCAAAAAGGAAGGCAGAAACCGCAGCTCCGGCCAAAACGATCCGAATAGGAGAAAAGCCTCCTTTTTTCATGGCGCCCATGCCGAAAACCAACAGGGCTCCGACAGCTGCACCGATAAAGCAGGCGAACAAGATCCCGATGTAGTTTGCTGAGGGAATAAGAACCAGCGTTATGGCAAGAGCGGCATTTGCACCAGCTGTTAATCCGAGCAGTCCCGGATCAGCAAGAGGGTTTCTTGTCATTCCCTGCATAATGGCCCCGGAAATGCTAAGAGCAGCGCCGACGAAAATAGCAGCCATTTCACGGGGCAGGCGGATTTCACGAATAATCGAAATTTTTTCTCCAGAAGCATTAGAAGTAAGCGCCAGCCAAACGTCCTTGACCGTTACATCGGCTGCCCCAAACACACAGGCAATCACAAACATGCCGGCAAAAATAGCGAAGCCTGCTGCCAGTTTATATATAAATGGAATGAAGGGTTGAGCATCTTTAGTCATTGTATTCTCATCTTTCTTTATAGAATCAGAACCTATATCTTTGAAATTGGATAACTGTCTCGCTTCACAAATCATCGCCCGACTAGAAGCGCTCGCTTTTAGGAGGAGGCGCCTTGCGCTTTTCTAAATAGGAAAGAGGAATTCCCAAAAATAAGAATCCCTCTTACAGTATTAGTTTCCTAAAAATGATTCTTTAAAGAATTCCAGCTGTGCATCAAGTGTGATTGGGTCACTGAAGGATGCGCCATTGCCTTCCATTTCGAAGACACGATTATTTTTTACAGCAGGGATATTTTTGTACGTTTCCGTTTCCTGGAACGAATGATCTGCATCGGAGTATTTGCTAAGGACGATATAATCTCCTGCATATTCCGGAAGCACTTCAGTCGAAATGGCATAATAGCCATCTTTTAATGCCATCTCCTTTACTTTCTCCGGCATTTTTAAGTCCATTGCCTGATACAGGATTTCAGTTCCGCGTGCCCAGTTATCACCAAATACATAAAGCTGCTTATCAAAGATTTCGAATACAGAAACGGTTGCATCATCGCCAATCTTGGCACGGATTTCTTCACCAGCTTCTTCTGCACGCTGTTCAAAGTCTTCGACCCATTTTTTTGCTTCCTCTTCTTTATTCAGGAGCTTGCCGATTTCAACATGCTGAGAAAGATAATCTAATTTTCCCCATGTATAAGTGACGGTTGGTGCAATTTCTTTTAGTTTATCGTAATTTTTAACAGTGGATAATGCAATGATCAAGTCTGGCTCTAGTTCAATAATCTTTTCTAGGTTATCCTCTGATACTTCTTCAGCATCTTTCAATTCTTCTTCAAAACGAGGGTTATTTTTAGACCATGTATCAACTCCTACGATATTAACACCTAACTGCATGACATTTCCAGTAAATCCAGAGAGGAGGACAACACGCTTAGGGTCAGCAGGGACTTCAACAGGTCCAGTCTCAGACTCATAAGTTACTGTGCCTGATTTCTTGTCTTCTTTTGGTTCTGATGAGCTTGTATCTTTTTCTTCGGTATTGCCGCAGGCGCTAAGTAGCAGAAGCAGCAAGATGGTAAACGGGATCAATAGTTTCTTCATGTTGGTTTTCTCCTTTTAGTAAATTATAAGTAATACACATTGGCTTGTTTGTACGGGGGTCCCGCCCGATGACTGCATCAATATTGAATACTTTCCTTAAGACACCCTGTGTAATGACTTCTTCATAGCTTCCTGATTTAACAATTTCACCATCTTTTAATGCAACGATATGATCTGCGAAACGGGCTGCCTGGTTTAAATCATGCAGAACCATTACGATCGTCCGCTCTTGCTCCTCATTGAGCTTTTGAAGCAGCTCCAGAACTTCAAGCTGGTGTGCCATATCTAGATAAGTAGTCGGCTCATCAAGGAAAATGATATCTGTTTCCTGTGCAAGAGCCATGGCGATCCACACTCTCTGGCGCTGGCCGCCTGACAGAGCATCAACAGGCCGGAATTTAAACTCTTTTGTGCCTGTCACTTCGAGTGCCCAGTCGATGACTTCATAATCCTTTTTCGTTAATCTTCCGAAGCCTTTCTGGTAAGGAAAGCGTCCGTATGAGACGAGCTCGCCAACCGTTAAACCGCTTGCACTTTCGGGCGTTTGCGGCAGGATTGCCATTTTCTTGGCAAGGATTTTCGTATTTTCTTTTGAGATGTTCTCCCCATCGAGAATGACATTTCCCGATTGGTGGGAGATGATCCGGGTGATTGCTTTTAAAAGGGTGGATTTCCCGCAGCCATTCGGGCCAATAATCGTTGTGATTTTTTTATCAGGAATCTGGACACTGAGATCTTTCACAATCAAGCGTTCACTATACCCAATGTTCAAGCCATCTGTATATAGGCGGACCATGATGTAACCTCCGTTTGTTTGAGAGTGTATTCTAATGATAATGATTATCAATGTCGGTTCCTTTTTACTATAAGTCTATCTGTTTTTTCTGTCAACAGAATTTCCGAGAAAAGTACTCAGAAAAAAATTCATTGTAAAAGAAGAGGAAAGGTCGTATAGTTTAAGTGAGAATGATAATCAATAATAATTGGTTATAGGAGTGAACGGAAATGAAGCAGGCGGATATATATGATGTAACAGTAATTGGAGGAGGTCCTGCGGGACTTTATAGCACTTTTTACAGTGGTTTAAGAGAAATGAAAACGAAGCTGATTGAATTCCAGCCTCAGCTGGGCGGAAAGATCCATGTGTATCCGGAAAAAATAATTTGGGATGTTGGCGGGCTGATGCCAACTCCAGGAGCAAAGCTGATCGAACAGCTGGTAGAGCAGGGACTAACGTTTAACCCAACGGTTGTCCTTAATGAAAAAGTGGAATCCATCAGCAAGAATGAAGAGGGTTTATTTGTGTTGAAGGGATCTTCAGGCGAAGCGCATTTTTCAAAGACGGTCATTGTCGCGGTTGGCAGCGGGATTTTAAAGCCGCAGAAGCTGCAAATGGAAGGTGCTGAACGCTTTGAGATCTCCAATCTGAACTATACAGTTAAGTCTCTTGCACACTTTAAGGATAAAACGGTGATTGTTTCAGGAGGGGGCAATTCGGCAGTAGACTGGGCGAATGAATTGGAGCCGGTTGCGAAGCAGGTGTATATCACTTGCAGGAGAGAGGCGTTAACCGGCCATGAAGCTCAAGTTTCCCAGCTTATGAATAGCTCGGTTATCTGCATCAGCAATACATCGATAACCAAATTGATCGCAGGCGGAAATCATGAAGAAATTAAACAGGTCGAACTGACGAATCATCAAACGGGTGAGGTTTCTTATTTGGCGATCGATGAAGTGGTGATTAACCATGGATATGAACAGGATACTGCACTTTTGAAAAATAGCAATTTGAACATTGAAATGCTGGAGGATTTCTATATTGCCGGAAACGCGAACAGCGAAACGTCTGTAGGGGGTCTTTATGCGGCCGGGGATATCCTTAAACATGATGGCAAACTGCATTTGATAGCCGGGGCATTCCAGGACGCCGCTAATGCAGTCAATAAAGCCAAGCAGTATATTGAGCCGGATGCTGCCGGGGCAGCGATGGTTTCGTCTCATAATGATGTTTTTAAAAAGCGGAATCGGGAATTGGTAAAGCAGCTGGTGAAGTAGGGCAGAATTGATTGTGTGCATAACTAGGCGAAGAAGTTATGATAAACCCAGATTAATATTTTCTTCGGTGATAAAGTTGAGAGTACACGCATTGGCAGATCTAGTAGAGTTATAACACTGAAAAAATATTATGGTACATAAATTAACTATCTGCACATGAAAGATTATATCCGTACATAGCTCCATGCTATTTGCGCAATGGGTTTGAATAGTGAAATTAGCACAAATAGAGATCCGAATGCCCAAATGGCCATCAGAAGCAAAAGTTCATGCAAAAACCGGCTCACTTCGTATGTGAGCCGGTTTTTTTACGTGCTTACTTTTTCATTTATGTGCACTTCTGTCCGAAGCTTGCGGGATTTAGCGAAGAAAGATGCTGTCATCACCAGGGATAGAATGCCAAAGATTACGACCATTATTTGCAGGCCAACTGCGTCAAGCAGGAATCCTGTCAGCAGGAGCACGATTTGGAAAATAACACGATCGAGCATGTTTCGGAAGGAGAAAAATCTTCCGTGGAATTCTTTTGGCACCCTCGTTTGAAAAATGGTAGCTGCAGTTGGGAAGAAACAGCCAACCGCGAACCCGAATACAAAGAAGGCCACAATGGATAGCACAGGCACATCTGCAAAGTACAGAAGAAGCTGTGAGACGCCAATGACAAATGAGAAGAAAAATAAAATAGCATATGGCGAACGCTTTTGGCTGATTTGTTTGACGATAAATGCGCCAAGCATGAAGCCGATTCCTTCTGCGGTGTAGATTAATCCTTTAATGGATGAACTGTCCTGGAGTTCGCTGATGTTGATGACCATCAGGTTGAAGCCGCCAAGAAACAGCAATGGGACCAGGGTTAAAATCAATGTCATGAATACAATGGGAAGGCCTTTAATAATCGGGAAAACTTCCTTGAACCCTCCGCTGCTTTTGGCAGACTCTTTTCCTGTACTTCGTTGGTCCCTTTTTTCCTCGAAGTCCATTAACCAGGTGAGTCCGAATAGAATCAGGTATGCTACCAGAGATCCGATATAAAGCATGGATAATGGCAGAATGACTAATAGAACACCAGCCAGGGCTGTACCTAATATCCTGGAAAGGGTGGAAACATTCATGTGTACACCATTCAGCTGCAGTAAATCTTTTTCTGCAACCACAAGAGGGATGGCTGCCTGCAGTGCAGGAAAGTAAAAGGCTGCTGACAATTGTATAACAACCAGGAACAGAACCATCCACCAGACAGAACCGGTTTGAATGGCAACTAGCATGAAAATGACACTAATGGCTCTGACAAAACCTGCTCCGAGCATTACCGTCTTTTTATTCAGCTGATCTGTGATCCTGCCGGCAAGGGGGCCAACCGCAATGCCTGCCAGCAAACCGGATGCAAGAATAAGTGATTTTAAGAAATCAGAAGGGACTTTTTCCTGCATAAATTCAAGGTTTCCAATAATGCCAAGCCACAAGCCAAGCCCGGCAATAAATTCACCAGATAATAGAATCCAAACATTTTTATTTTTCCACATGTCGCTGCCTCACTAATTTTAGTAAAATTTCGATAATCTAAAGATACTATAAACTTACAAAATAATGAATCTGTTTTTTTATAATAGTTGAAAATGAAAATCGTTATCAATTATAATAACAGAAAAGGGACAGAGGAGGAAATAGGTATGTTTATTCAATTAAAGACCATTAAGGTTAAAGAGGGCCATGCGGAAAAAATGGTGGAGCGCTTTGCCGGAGAAGGAATCATTGAGGAACAGCCCGGGTTTCTTGATTTAAATGTATTGAAGAAAAAGCAGCGCAGCGGGGATGAAGAAATAATGGTTATGATCCGCTGGGAATCTGAAGAGGCATGGAAGGCATGGGAAACAAGCGAAGTACATATCGCAGGCCATCGTGCGAACCGAGGGAAGCCAAAGCCTGAGTTTATTATTGAAAGCAGTCAGGATGTATATCATGTTTTAGGCCAAAAGCAGTACAGAGAGCCTGAAGAAGTAAAATAAAGCTGTAAGGCCCATTCATAAAGGGACTTTTGAATGGGCCTTTTTATTGCACTTACAAGTGTTAGACCTTCATCCCCGAACCTTTCCGTGTGAGCAGCATGAAGATCAGGTAGGGTGCACCGATAACCGAGATGACAATTCCGACCGGAATATCTGCTGGCGCCAGAAGGTTTTTGCCAATCATGTCTGCAATGAGCACGAGGGCTGCACCGATCAGCGCAGATAATGGCAGGCTGCTGAAGTAATTGGGTCCGCATAGCCGCCGTGCCAGATGGGGGGCGAGCAGGCCAATAAAAGCGATTCCGCCTCCGACGGCTACACATGCTCCTGCGAGTGCTGCAGAAAGACAAAGGAGCAAGCGGCGTTCCGACTCCACTTTTAAGCCAAGTGCAACGGGAACTTCCTGCTTAAAGTGAAGAAGGTTCATGGTCCTTGCTTTAAAAAACGCAGCCGGTATAAGACTCAAAATCCATGGAAGCAATGCCCATACATAAGGCCACCGAGTTCCCCAGATGCTTCCTGTCAGCCAAATGGCCGCCTGCTGGAAGTCCTTTGGATCCATTTTCAGCTGCAGAATCATTAGAAGAGCACCGCAAAGAGCATTAAATCCGAGACCAACAAGGAGAAGCCGTTCCGGGTCTATTCCGCCTTTCCATGAGAACCGGTAAATCAGTGATGCAATGGTAAGAGCCCCAATGAAGGAGAATACAGGCAGGAAAAAAGGTTCAGAAAGCAGACTTCCTTTCTCTTGTCCAAAAAGATAGATCGAAAAAACGACAGCCAATCCAGCGCCGGCATTTATACCAAGAATGCCAGGGTCGGCCAGGGAGTTTCTAGAAAGTCCCTGAAGAATGCTGCCTGAGAGAGCAAGCCCAGCACCAATCAGCATGGCAATGACCATTCTCGGCAATCTCAGCTGAAATAAAACAAGCTCTTGCCTTGGGGTGCCGCTGCCAGTCAGAGTGTTCAATATTTCAGAAAAACTGATAGGCATCACACCCGTGGACAGACTCAGTACAAAGGTGGCCATGATTAAAAAGACAAAGGCTGCCAGCCAGGTTTTGGAACGGCTTAATGCAAGCTTCCAATCCATTACATATACCCCCTTTTTCTTCGGGATAAATATAAGAAAAATGGAACCCCAATCAAGGCAGTCACTGCACTTACAGGTGTTTCGAATGGAGGATTGATCATCCGTGCCCCGATATCTGCGATCACCAGGAGAAGGGCACCGGCAATGGCGCTTAAAGGTATGAGCCATCTGTAATCAGATCCGATTAACATCCGCACCATATGGGGAACGACAAGACCAATAAAGCCGATCGCCCCGGCAATGGAAACGGCTGCGCCAGATAATAGAATAACGGCAATGAGCCCGATCCACCGGACTTTCTGCTGAGATTGTCCCAGGCCTGCAGCCACTTCTTCCCCTAATGCCAATATGGTCAGAGAGCGGCTGATCCACAGGGACAGCAGCAAGCCGATGATAACAGCGGGAAGCAGTATAAAGACGTGCTGCCATTTGGTTCCTGATAGTCCTCCGGCAAACCAGAAGCTCAAGTCCTGAGCCACCTGGAAATAAAGGGCAATGCCAGTAGAAAGGGCACTGAATAAAGTACTTAAAGCGGCTCCAGCAAGCGTCAAAGTCACAGGAGATATCCGCTCTTTTGAAACCATTGAAAAAGAGAGGATAAGCATGGCACCAGCCGCAGAGCCTGCAAATGACCAGACTAGAAGAATCCAATAGGACCCGCTCGAAATGAATGCAAGCGCAATGGCGATGGCAAGTCCAGCTCCATGGGTAATGCCAATGATAGAAGGATCAGCAAGCGGATTGCGTGTGATGCCCTGCATGATAGTACCTGCAACTGCAAGTGCTGCCCCAATAAGAGCCCCAGTTAAGGCACGCGGGAGACGGACTTCCCTGATCAGCTGGTGTTCAATTTGGCCATCTTGAAAAGAGATAAAAGAATCCCAAACAACAGAAGGAGGGATCCAGATGGCCCCAAGTCCAATTGATGCGAGCAAGCCGAAAAAAACAAGTACTAAGCCGATAAGGCCCCATGTAATAGATTTTTGGTGAACGGGCTGCAAGGATTCGGTTATGTCAGCAGCAGTTCTGGCCATGATGATCAGTCCTTTTTTATGTATTTTTTTAAATGAAAATGATAATCGTTATCGACGTAGAAGATCGTTATTAATCTACTATCCTTTCACAGCATTTGTCAATTCATATTTCAGGAAAAAGAAGGGAGTGTCTATTTATCTTGCTGAGCAACCATATGTTTGAAATTGCTGCATTCAACCTGCGTGAGGGCTTATCCCAAGCAATAAATGAATATCGCAATCATTTTTGTTTACTTTATATATCATCGGGAAGAGGCAACTTGGTAAGCGGGAACCAGAGATTGAGGGCAGAAGAGGACAAAAGCTATTTCCTCTCCGATGCCGGCATCCTCACATCGTCTTCTTCTGTTCTTCTTTCCGTCTATTTGCTTTCATGGCCAAAAGAAGGGGACATGCTGTCGGACTTGCTATCCGGTCCCTTAGCAGACCAGGCGCCGGCAAAAATGGTGCCCCTTTGGGAAGGGCTGAAGAAAAGCGATAAAGAAAATTCGATATCGGCAAAATGCCGATTTCAGTCCTTGCTCTGGGAGATGTTGTCCATCCTGACAGACGCGGCCGAAATAGACCGAATGGAAGAGGCAGAGGAACTGATCCGGAACAGCCTGTCCCGGCCATTAACGGTTGCGGAATTAGCTTCTAAAGCGAATATGAGTACGGTAACATTCTCAAGAGCTTTCCGCAAAAGGACCGGAATGACCCCGAAAGAATTTTTGAATGCAGAGCGTATGAAAGCCGCCAAAAAATTGCTCCTCCAAAAGAGAGGAATTACGGGTAAGGAAGTCGCCATGCAAATAGGGCTACAGGATGAATTTTATTTCAGCCGCCTTTTTAAAAGCAAAGAAGAGATACCCCCCTCTGTTTTCATGAAAAGGGTCAATGAGCGAATCGCTGTTGTCAGCCAGTTGTTTCTACAGGATCACCTCATCTCACTCGGAATCCAGCCAGTGGCAGCTCCGTCCTATCCAACCGTCTATCCTGCGAGCAGCGGGGTGCCGAGCTATCTTCAAAAAGAGCTGGAAGGAACTAAATTGCTAAACGCAGAAAAGCCATTTCAGCCGGATGATATTCTGTTGACCCATCCGGACCGCATTATTAAAACACCTTTACATCAGTTCCAGCTTCAAAGTGTGCTGCTTTCAAAGCAGGAACAAGTTCATCATATGCCTTTGAAGCAAGACTGGCGGCAGTATCTTTATGAAATTGCAACGATGGTAGGCTGTGAAAGCCGTGCTGAATGCATAGACAAAGATATTTACTGTTTGGAATGCAAGGTGCGGGATGAGCTGTGCCCATTAACGAAAAAAGGTAAATGGGCTGTCATTTGGATTCGTCCGGAAGGAATACGCCTTTACGGGAAGGGAAACCATGCCTTACTTGATCTTCTTTTTCAAGGTCTGGGGTTCCAGCCGCATCCCGATTTGCATGCTGAGGGTTACCGAAATGTCAGCCTGAAGGAAATTGCGGAATTAAACCCCGACAAGCTTCTCATTTTATGGAGTCATGAAAGGGATGTGTGGAGAACTGCCCATACTCCAGATTGGAATAAAATTCGGGCTGTCCAGACAGGAGATGTCTATTACCCTGAAAGTCATGAGTGGGATCCGTGGGGGCCGATTGGGAGGAAGAGGATTCTGGAGGCTTTTCCGTCCAGCATTCTTAAAGCCAAACTCAAAGCTTAAGAGTTTAGAAGAAAAAAGTTAACTTGTGCAGCTGCAGAATTGCGGCTGTTTTTTTTCTGGGGAAATTCATTTTGTTCATGCAGGAAGTTAAAAAAGTCCATGTTCAGTTATGGTGATAATGATTATCATTGAGAATGAATTTCATTATTGCTTAGGAGGAATCATCCATGAAGAAGTTTTTTGCTCCTTTGAGCATTGTTTTCATGTTATTTTTACTTGTTTTAACAGGCTGTGGGAAAGAAGAGGAAGTGTCTACAGAAGCAGCTGAAAAGAAGGAAAAGGAGAAGACAGAGGAAACAAGAACCGTTGAGCATTTGTACGGTAAAGCAGAAGTCCCTGCTGAACCGAAGAAAGTGATTCTGCTGTCCCACGTTTCATGTGAAGGTTCGCTTGTATCTGTTGGTGTAAAGCCTTATGCAGTGATGGCGTATGATAATGAGTTTCCGCCGCATTTAACAGAAGAGCTTGAAGGTGTAAAGGCACTGCCTTATGCCGATGAAATCAACTCGGAAGAAATAGTAAAGATGGATCCAGATCTTCTTATTATCAGTGATCGCTATAAGCCTCTGTATGATCAGCTGTCTGAAACCATTCCAACCGTTGTGGTAGAAGTGGGCGGCGATTGGAAGGAAGACCATCTGAAAGTAGCCGAAGCGGTCGGCAAGCTTGAAGAAGGAAAGAAAGTGATTGAAGATCTTGAGAAGGAAGCAGAAGAGATTGGAAGCCGTGTTCGTGAAAAAATGGGCGATGAAACATTTATGGCAGTAGCGATTAACAAAAAAGATATTCGTGTATATGGACGTACAAACCATGCAACAAATTCATTATTATTTGATGATTTGAAATTAACACCGGCAGAAAATCTACCTGAGGATTTCGGTGAGAACATTTCGATTGAGGGATTAGCAAAGTATAATCCTGATCATATCCTGGATGTTTCTTATTTCAATAGTGGAGAGTTCTATGATTCTGTCACACAGGGCGAGGTTTGGAAAAGCCTAAAGGCTGTTCAGAATGACAATGTACATACTCTTACTACCACTTGGGGATATTGGGATCCGATTGAGCGCCATAAAGGATTGAAAGAGATTGAATCCTTGCTTTTAAGCGAAAAAAAATCTTAATGAGAGGCTGGGACCTAAATGTGTCCCTGTCTCTTCCATTGGTTGATTTCTTTCATGGAAAGGAATCAAATTTTTTAACTATTATTGAGAATGGTTATCAATTACTAGGTCTAAAGACTCGGTGAAAGGATGGAATTATGCTTCATTCAGCCAAACAAATTGCAGAACATGCCACGTTTCAAGCTTTTATAAATAGTTACTTAAGAGAAGCAAATTGCGGATATTGGATGGAAAGGGAGGAGTGGATCCAGGAGCAGCAGCCGTCAATTCCGCTATCAGGTGACTCTGTTGTGGAGATAGAACTTCCAGGTCAGACCACTGTGTTTGCAGTTGAAGTCATTTACCGATCACGAACTGGAAGGCATTTGATCGGCAGTGCCGTTAAATATTGCAGCCAAAGGCGGGAATGGATTCAGCACGATCGGCTTCCGATGATGATTGCTCTTATCCACGAACTGCACTTAATGGCCAAATCAAATGGCTGCCATGAACTTGCATCTCATTTTGATGAGCTGGTGCTCAGGCTGATTGAGAGCTATCAGATAATGGCTTCCTATGTTGAAGAAAGAATGAATGACAAGATTAGCCTATATTCCGAAGAAAGCACCTTCATTGAAGCCGAGCAATCACTTTTGTTTGGACACTGGCTTCACCCTACACCGAAGAGCAGGCAGGGAATGGCTGGCTGGCAGCATCCGCACTATGCACCGGAGTTAAAAGGCCGTTTTCAGCTTCACTATTTTCAAATAGACCGGGAGTTAGTCAGGGAAGCTTCAGCCAGCCAGAATCGTGCAAGCGAGATCATACTCCATTCATTAAAGAAATCGATTCCGCATCTTACTGTCCCGCATAACAACTGCCTCATTCCGATGCACCCTCTTCAGGCTCAATGGCTGCTTCAGCAAAATCATGTCAGAGAGGCGGTTGAAAAAAATCTTATAAAAGATCTTGGTCCAATGGGAGCCTATTATTCAGCTACCTCTTCCATTAGAACGGTTTACAGCCCGGAAAAAGAATGGATGTTCAAATTTTCCGTTCCGGTAAAAATTACGAATTCATTAAGGACGAACCGGCTTCATGAACTAAGGGCAGGTACCGAAATGACGAAGTTAAAGGATAAGCTTCGTTTTACGGAAAAATATCCATCATTTCGGATAATTGATGATCCGGCCTATATAACAGCTGAATTACCGGGGCAAAAAGAGTCAGGATTCGAGGTCATTATTCGATCCAACCCATTTCCAGAGAGAGAGGATAAGGGGATTAGCTCCATCGCGGCATTGGTTCAGGATCCGCTGCCAGGAGAACGCTCAAGGCTGCAGCGGACGATTGAAAGGCTGGCACAAGCGGAAATGAGAGATCCGCAGGAAATTAGCATGGATTGGTTCGAAAAATATTGGAGATGCTCCATTGAACCTCTTCTCCGATTATATGATGAACATGGGCTTGCGCTTGAGGCCCATCAGCAAAATAGTGTCCTGGATCTATCATCGGGCTATCCGGAAGCTTACTATTACCGTGATAATCAAGGTTATTATCTATCAAACTCTTATAGGGGAAATTTATGCGAACTGCTGCCGTCATTGGCAAAATGCCCGGAACTATTTTATGAGGATGATCTCATTCAGGAAAGATTCACGTATTACCTATTTATGAATCAGCTCTTTTCTGTGATTTGCCGATTCGGGCAGGACAGTCTCTTTAGTGAAGATCTTTTGATTGAATGGTGCCGTGAACAGCTTGGCCATCTTGAAAAGGAGCTGTCTAGACAGGGGAAAGCATTCATCGCCCATATCCTGCACTCAGAAAAGCTGGCCTATAAAGCTAACCTGTTAACCCGTTTCCATGACGTGGATGAACTGCTGGCAAAGAATGAACAAGCAGTGTACACCTATATCCCAAATCCTTTTGCCATTAGTAAGAAGGAGGAGAACTATGCAGAAGCTGCATCCGCTGCCGTCTAAAAAGGCAGAAAGAAGAGTCATCAGACAGTTATTGGAAGCTGTTCTTTTTGAGGGGTTGATGGACTATGAAAAAACAGCTATCCGGCCGGAAGATCCTTTAGTAAGCTTCACCATTTACGGAAATCAGCGTACTTACTGCTGTGAGGGAAGCATTGCTGCGTTTGACCGTGTGCGGCTAAAGGAAGGCAGCATCCGCTCCGTGCAAAGCGATAGTTCCCGCACTGAAACGAGTATTGAGGAGCTGGCGGAGGACCTCGTGCCTGATCCTGATAAAAGAAGCATGCTTATTCACGAGCTGCAGCAAACCGTTCAGCTATGCGAATGGAATGAAACCCATCTAATGCCATCTCCTTCAAGGAGAACATTCAGCTATGAAGAGCTGGAATCTGAAATATGGGAAGGACATCCCTATCATCCTTGTTTTAAGGCAAGGACCGGATTTTCACTTGAAGACCATGCTGCATTTGGGCCGGAAGCAGGTCAGTCTTTTGCACTGCAATGGACAGCGGTAAGACGGGAGCATTGCCAAATTGCTCTCCTTGAGGATGAAAAGGAATTCTGGGAGAGGGAGCTGGGTCCTTTCATGCTCGGCCAGCTGCTGATGGAGCTGCATGAGATGGGAAAAACCTTTGAAGAATACACCTTTCTGCCAATTCATCCCTGGCAGGTAAGGCAGATAAAAGATGAACTGGATCAAGGAGATGTCGTTCTGTTTAAAAGCAGCGGGGATTCTTATCGGGCAACCCAGTCAGTCCGAACGCTATGGAACGTGACAAATCCGGAGAAGGCTCATTTAAAACTATCCATGAATATGGTGAATACCTCTTCGCTAAGAACATTGGACACACACGCCATCTGTGCTGCTCCCCATATTTCCAACTGGATAGCAGATACGGTGGAAGGAGATCCATTTTTAAAGGAAGAGGCTTCCCTGATCGTTTTGAAGGAATATGCAGGGGCTGCCTATCAGCCAAAAGGGGGAGAAACACAGAGCAAACTGGGAGCTATTTGGCGCGAAAGTGTTCGCCTCTATCTAGAAGAGGATGAGGAGGCTGTGCCATTTACGGCACTGCCGTTAATGGAGAGGGACGGTTCCTTATTTATCGATAAATGGCTAAAACACTATGGAATTGAAAACTGGTTAAAAAGGCTATTGGAAGTAAGTGTGGTTCCGGTCTGGCATCTGCTCGCAGCCCATGGCCTTGCTGTGGAGGCGCACGCCCAGAATATGATCCTCCTTCATAAAAATGGCTGGCCAACACGTGTTGCTTTAAGAGACTTTCATGACAGTACGGAGTATCATCACGACTTTTTGGAAAAGCCCAGTCAGGTTCCTGACTTTACAGAGATTCATGAACAGTTTAAAAATGGCGGGGAAGATGAGTTTTATTGGATGTCTTCCATTGAAGCACTAAGAGAGCTAGTAATGGATACATTGTTTGTTTTTCATTTAACAGAACTGTCTTTTGCACTTGAAGAGCATTACGGCTACAGCGAGAGCAAGTTTTGGAGGCTGGCTGGCGAGGCGCTGGCCGGGCACTTGAGCTGCTATCCGGAACTGATTTTCCGAAATTACCTTCTGCAGCATACAGCACCAATGATTTATGCTGAGTCGCTGCTGAAAAGGAAGGTCCGAAAAGAAGAGGCTGGCGGGTTTCGCCATCTTGTTACAAACTCTTTAGCACACGATCAAAAGGAGAATTGAGATGTTTTTTGTAAATGATCAGTACTATACGCTGGATGATCTTGAGAGACAATATACGGTATTTGAAAGTTTTCCGCATTTGAAAGATTGCCGGAATAGGAGATTGGCTGTTTGTTTGCCGGATGCTTTTCAATGGCTTGCACTCTGTTTATTTGTACGAAAAAAAGGTGGATCCATTGTACCTATTCATCCTTCTGTACCGAAAGAAGGTGCCATCCGGATGGCGAGCAAGGCAGGAAGCCATTTTCTCCTTTATGAGAATATCCACTTACCAATCCACTTGTCACAGCAAATAAATGACAAGGAGGGTGTGCTGGTGCAAATGAGTTCAGGTACGACCGGGGATCCTAAGTGCATTGAACGCACGTGGGACTCGATTGAGAACGAGCTTGAAAGCTATGTTTCGGTCTTGCCGGCTGATTATCAGACAACTTCGGTCGTTGCCTGTCCGATTACCCACTCCTATGGCTTGATCTGCGGGGTGTTTGCATGCTTAAGGCGTGGATCAGAACCGGTCATTCTGACGAACATGAATCCTAAGTATGTGCTGAAAAAGCTGAAGGAACATCCCAAGCATATTCTTTACGGAGCTCCTGCACTGCTGCATACTTTAACGCGCCTAATGCGTAATGGGCAGCGGTTTGAGGCCGTGATGACATCAGGTACGCTCATGCCTGCAGGCTGGATGGAATCATTAAAGAAGGTTTCAAATCGAGTGCTTCAGCAATATGGCTGTTCTGAAGCGGGATGTGTGGCCATTCATCCGGATGTGAGTGACACACGTGAAATGGGCTATCCGCTTCCGCACGTTAAAGTGGAGGCCGGGAGCATCCAAAATCCTGGTGAAATTATCATTCATGATTCGGAAAAAACAATTTATACAAAAGATCTTGGCTATATAGAAAATGGTGTTCTGACATTTCTGGCAAGAATGGATGACACCATTAATGTAGCAGGTTTGAACGTTTATCCGCAGGAAGTAGAAGACGTCCTGATGGAAGAACCAAGAATTATAGAGGCAGTTGTTTATAAAAAGGTCCATCCGCTTTCAGGGGAAAGAGTTTGTGCACAGTATGTCCGCTCCGAATCCATTGATGAACAGGAACTGAGGGAATGGTGCAGAGAATATCTCGCCCCATACCAAGTTCCAATAGAATTTAAGCAGGTGGAAGAGATCGAAAAGCTGCCGAACGGAAAGATCAGCCGGAAAAGGCTGGGGGAAGGAGTGCTGGCATGATAAGACAAGAGATCTTACAGGTAATCTATGACATTTTACAGCATCAATTAGAGCTTCCTTCCATGGAGTCTTTCCATGAAGATGCGCGTTTAAATGAGGACTTGTATATGGACTCTATTATGATTCTGCAGCTGATCCTTCACCTGGAAGTAGATTTGGGCTTCGATATTCCGGATGAAATGCTTGTACCAAAAGATTTCAGGACGGTAGGAAGCTTGGCTGATTTTTTGGAGCGCCAGCAGGAGCCAGCTGCAGCGGAGGGATCTTATGATTAAAGTTCATTGCTTTGTAAGCTGTGTGTGTGAAGCAGTCAAAAAGACAGAAGGTACCGATCACCGACCGTATTACTTCGGAGTATGGGATGCCGATTTCGATGTGCTTGAAAATGGAGTGTTAACGTATCATTCCAAGCGAATCGACCATGATTTTTTTCACCAGTGGTATGAAATGCTCTATGGCATCAAGCTTCATAAATGGTACGACGAAAAGCAAAGCAAGCAGGAAAATATGGAGGAAATGCTGAGATTGCTGGAAAGCAAGAAGCCCCATCAATATTTAATGGTGATGCTGGATCTGTCAAAGCTTCCTGAAAGGGAAAATAAATTTCATCAAAGCCCATTTCCCCATTATGTAATGCTGGAAATGACGGAAAACGAAGAAGAATGGTTTATGTATGATCCGGACTTTCGCTGGGAAGGAGTTATTCCAAAAGACCGGATACTGGCTGCCATTGAGGATCCTTCTGCTGAAGGCGGCTATTTCTTTGATGCATCGGCTATTATTCCGCCATCTGCAGAAACGGTTGAAGCGTATTTTAACACATGCATCAAGCATGACTGCAACCCGATGACAGATGCTGTCGCAAAGATCATCGAGCTTTATGCTGCAGGAGAAGAAAAGTATCCGCTGTCAGGATTGAGACAGGCTTTAAGGGAATTGCCTGTTCTCGCTATCCGAAAGTACGCATATGAACATGCTTTTGCGTTTTTCTGGGAATCGCTTGGCTATGATGATGAAGGCTTTGAAGACTGGTGTAATGACATCGAAAGGCTTGTGAATGGCTATACGACGATCCAATACCGGGTCATGAAGCTCGCTATGACCGGAAACATAGAGATAAAGGACGAAATCACAGCCAAACTTGAGGAACAGAATATCTTGGAATTTAAAATAAAAAGAGGGCTGCAGGAATGCTTTGAAGCCTGGTCCGAACAACAGCAAAAGCATAAAATGAAGGAGGCAATTCTATGAAACTCTCTCTTTGCACCATCTCATTTCGCCACCATCTTCAGTCCATTGACCAAATTGCCCACTGGGCCCAAAATCATGGGTTCCAAGGGATTGAACTATGGGGTGTTCATGCTAAAAATCTGGCGGAAGATATCCATTATGGAAGTGAGTGGCTGAGCTCCTACGATCTGGAAACGAGCATGCTGAGTGATTATTTGCCGCTGGATGCGCCTATTCCTGTATTAATAGCGGAAATGAATGAGCTTTGCTCGCTGGCTCATCGATGGGGAACGAATAAAATACGGACGTTTGCGGGAAGCAAAGGCAGTGCGGATATCAGCAGATTGGAGCGAATCGAACTTGTTTCCCGCATGAAGATGCTCTGCAAAATGGCTGAAGCTGAAGGACAGCAAATTCTTGTGGAGACGCATCCGAATACCCTAACAGACAACCCGTCTTCCACTCTTCAGCTGCTTGAAGAAACAGACCATCCTGCACTTCGGGTCAATTTTGATGTCCTTCATATATGGGAATCAGGTGTGGATCCAATCTATGCACTAAAACAACTGAGGCCATATGTCTCACATTTCCATTTTAAAAATATTGAATCACGTTCCCAGCTTGACGTGTTTGCTCCTAATAATGTGTATGCAGCAGCCGGAAGCAGGGAAGGAATGGTTTCATTATTTGAAGGTGCCGTAGACTACCGGATGCTTTTAAGAGAAGCAGCCGAAATGATTGAGATGGAAGCTTCACTGGAGTGGTTTGGGCCGAATGTGAAAGACATATTGGCAAAAGACAGCAGGGAGATTAAGAAAGTTCTTCAGCTTGAAGAAGCGAAGTAGATAACTGTTTAGAAAGAAAAAATTCAATCAAACGTTTGATTGAAAGGGGATAGACGCAGTGCTGATGCGGATGGACGCATGTAGCTGCGTCTTTTTGATGAAAATTAATTGATGGATGATTATGGAGGGTTAATGGCTGCTGATTGCTTTTTCTATCGCAGCGGCGGCAGAATCAATGGTAGGATAGGATTCTGACTTTAAGGTTTCTGTATAGGTAATCTCAAATGAATGAGACTCTTTCAAATAACAGACAGTCAAAACCTGAGAATGGTTTTTAGAAAAGCTTTGGGTTATTTGGCTATCACAAAAATATTTTAACGTTTCAAGCATGTTTTTCGTTTGATCAAATGGCATAGTTCCCAGCCTCCTTTTTTGTAACCAGGAAGATCTTAATTCCATTATAAGGAATCTACTTGTTGTTTAAAATGGATAATTTGTCATATTTTATCACAAAAACCAAGAAAGAATCGTAGAGTAGTGATTGACTGCAGGCTACTCCCCGATTATTATATGTTTAAACGCTTAAACATTTAAACGTAATGAACTGGAGGCTATTATAAATGGCAAAAACAGCATTGATAACAGGAGCAACAAGCGGATTGGGGCTTGAATTTGTTAAGCTATTCGCGAAAGATGGCTTCAATTTGGTTTTGGTTGCAAGAAATGAACAAAAGCTTATGGAAGTAAAAGAGGCGTTTAATCATATAGAAGTAACAATTATTTCAAAAGATTTAAGTGTTCCGGGGGCTGCTAGAGAAGTCTATGACGAAATTGGAAAAAGGAATATAAGCATTGATGTACTGGTGAATAATGCTGGATTTGGCCTGATGGGGAATTTTGATGAATTGGACTTGCAAAAACAGATAAATATGATTCAATTAAATATAACTGCATTGACAGAGTTAACCTGTTACTTTCTTCCGGCAATGAAGGAGAGGAACAGCGGAAGAATACTAAATGTAGCAAGTACCGCCGCTTTTCAGCCTGGTCCGCTCATGGCTGTCTATTATGCGACAAAAGCTTACGTTCTATCTTTCTCAGAAGCGCTGGTGGAAGAGCTATCCGATTATGCTATAACGGTTACGACGCTTTGCCCGGGTGCAACGAAAACAAACTTTGGTTCAGTGGCTAGTGTGGAAGGAACGAAAATGTTCAGTCGTTCCATGCCAGCTGATGTTGTAGCTAAATTGGGATATGAGGGGTTAATGAGCGGAAAGCGGGTCCTGATTACAGGAGGCATTAATAAAATTGGGGCACTAAGTGCAAAGTTTTTACCAAGAAGTGTGGCAGCTAAAGTTGCCAAGTATGTAGCAGGAGAAAAATGATTTCTTGCTGTGGGATAGAGGGGGAGAATAACATGTCACAAAAAGCCATCGATGTATTCAGGGCATGTATCCCATTGTTTCATGCCTTAAGTGATCCGGCTAGGCAGGATATCATTTTATTGCTGGCAGAGAAGGAACCGCTTAGTGTAAATGAAATTGCTGAGCAATCCAATTTGTCCCGTCCGGCCATCTCTCATCATTTAAAAATCATGCGTGACAATAACCTTGTAAAAATTGAACAGAAAGGGACTCAGCGGTATTACACTTTATCATTAGACCAGAGTGTAAACCAATTAAAGCAGCTGATCCAGATTGTTGAGAGCGAGTGTATTTTATAGCTTGCTCTTTTTTGTTCGCATACTATTTGCTGGCAGAAAAGGGAGCTGCCCATAAACACGGGAATAAGGAAAAGTGGTTTACTCAGTTCAGACTAGCTTTTTAAACGGAAAAGGCCAGTCTCTGATAGACTGGCTCCTTATTATGCAAGCTGCTGCTCCGCAAACTCGCGGTATAGTGAATGTGATTGCGCCAATTCATAATGAGTACCGATGCCTGTGATCCGGCCGTTTTCGATAAAGACAATTTTATCAGCATTAACGATGGTGGAAAGGCGGTGGGCGATGACAAAGGTTGTCCGGCCTTCCATTAAGCGGGTCAGTGCCTGCTGGACGATGCTTTCTGACTGGCTGTCGAGGCTTGCGGTTGCTTCGTCCATCATTAAAATTTTAGGGTCACGCAAGAATGCGCGGGCAATCGCGATTCGCTGACGCTGTCCTCCTGAAAGCTTCACACCCCGTTCGCCAACTTCTGTATCAAGCCCTTTCGGAAAGGCTTCGATAAATTGATCCGCGTAAGCCATTTTTGCGACTTTCCATAAACGATCATCCGGGATGCTTTCTTTATTTTCCAGCCCATAGCATAAATTCTCACGGAGGGTTCCTGCCATCATGGCGCTTTCCTGTGACACATAGCCGATTTGGCTGCGCAAGGAATTAAGAGAAATCTGCCGGATCGGAGTGTCGCCAATTTTAATTTCTCCGGCAGTTGGTTCGTAAAATCGTTCCAGCAATCCAAACATCGTCGTTTTTCCGCCGCCGCTTGGTCCTGCAAAAGCAATCATTTGGCCAGGCTGAGCTTCCAGTGAGACGTTTTCGAGGACGGGCTCCTCTTCACTGTAGGAAAAAGATACATTTTCAATGGTTATAGGCAGGCTGCTAATATCCATTACAATGCCATCCTGTCCTTCCTCCAGCGGCTGCTCGAGAATCTCGATAATCCGCTCGGTTGCTCCCTTGGCTTTTTGCAGCTGGGTAAAGAACATCGCGAACGAAGTGATTGGCATAATGATCTGGAACAAATAGAGCAAAAAGGCAACAAGAGAGCCGGTGGACATTGTTCCGCCCGCGACACGCATGCCTCCATAAGCAATAATCATGACAATGACAACCATCATGATCAGGTACATTGCCGGTCCGATCATCGCAAAAATGCGCGCTTCCCTTAATCCGAAACCAAGTAGTTTATCAATGCCGCCCATGCCTTTTTCTTCTTCAATTTGTTCTGCAGTCGAAGACTTCATTAAGCGAATTTCACTGAGCGTTTGCGTGATATGGCCGGTAAAAGTGGCCGTCTCATCCTGAAGCCCGCGCGATATCTTTGCCATTTTTCGGCCAAGAGGAATCATAATTGCCAATGTGATTGGAACAGAAATGAGCATAAGCAAAGTCATTTTCCAGTCCATCACGAGTAAAATCGCGATCGCACCAATGATGCTAATGATGCCAGTGATAAATTGCGGAAAATGATTGGAAATTAGGTCCCGAACAATGCTTGTATCATTTATGACCCGGCTAACGGTTTGCCAGCTCGAATGTTTATCAAAATAACGAACCGGCATACGGATCAGCTTGACCCACATCCGGTCGCGCAGCCGTGCCACTACTTTCTGGCCGACATAGCTGAGCAGGTAAATAGAAATTCCGCTGATGATGGCTTGAATAATAAAAGCGGCGCCGATTCCGATGATGAGCGGAACGCTTAAGGATTCCACAGAAAAACCGTCCACGAGATTTTTTGTCAGCAGCGGGACAACAAGTCCGGTTAGTGTTGTTAAGATACTGGCTGCTAACCCGATGATGAGCGCGGTCTTTGGTATTTTTGTTGATAAGATGAGTGAAATGAATGGTTTTAAGCTGGTTTGGTGCTTTTTCATTTGGGTGCTCCTGTCTTGTGATTATTAAGCTTTCATTATATACCATTAAAACTTCCATTTCCTGCTATGCACCCTTTAGCCCATCCGCTGAATAGGATGTGTTAAAACCCAAAAAGGATGGATTGCCGTGGCGGTTAATTTTCCAGTAGGCATTAGAACGATGACAATCAGCAGCGGGCCGACTAAAGTGGTTTATTATCCACGTGTGACCGGGATGCAAAACAAGCAGCTGCAGCATTTTATCAACAGCACGATTGTTAGAGAAAACCGGCAGCTCATTAACGAACAAACAGGAAATATGGATACAACGGTAGTGGATTTGTATGGATATTATGAGGTGAAAAATAATCAGCGTGATGTACTGAGCTTGTCTTTGAACAACTATGTATATCATTTTCATGCTGCTCATGGGATGACGGTTATAAAATCTTTGACGTTTGATCTGCAGAAGGGGACGCAGGTGGCACTGAAGGATTTATTTAAACCGGGAAGCGACTATGTAAAACGGATTTCAGACTTGATTGCTGTACAGATCAAGGAGCGTGACATCCCGCTCCTGGTGGATTTTACTGCTATTAAGCCGGAGCAGGATTTTTATATTGCAGACAAAGCGCTGGTCGTCTATTTCCAGCTCTATGAAATCACGCCATATGCTTATGGATTCCCGATGTTCCCAATATCGGGTTATGACTTGCAGGATATTATTGATGAGAATGGATCGCTGGGGAGGATGGCGGTGAATTGATGGTTGGAGGAAGGATGCTGCTGAGGTGGCGTCCTTTTTTGTGTTTTAGGAAAATACATGTCTTGAATATGTGAGCAACCTATCCTCATTCGTTAGGATTGCATTATTTGAACATAGACTTGTTTATTAAAAAATTATTAATAAAATATAAAAAAAACGTCTGCTTGCCAAGTGTTCCACACATTAAAAAGCAGCGTTTTTTATTATAGCAACCGTTTTCACTTTTCTGTGAAAAAGAGTGTATTAATCTTATCCTTCCATGTACCTATACTTAAATCATAAATGAAACCGCTTTACATAATGGGTAGTAGGAGGAGAAAAATATGAGTGGTTCTTGGCTTAAACTAGAAGGAAAAGTAGCAATAGTAACGGGTGGTGCCTCTGGTATCGGCCTGCAAATTACAGAAGAATTGATTAAGAACGGAGCTAAAGTTGTCGTGTCTGATATAAATGGCGAAAATGGACAGCAGGCAAATGGTTCATATTTTATTAAATGTGATGTAACTAAAAAAGAAAGTGTTGACCAAATGGTAGCCCAAACTGTTGATTTATTTGGTTCAGTGGACATCCTTGTAAATAATGCCGGTATAAACTTGCCTCGCTTGTTAGTGGATGCAGTTGGAGAAAGACCAGAGTATGAACTAAGTGAGAAAGATTTTGATCTTATGGTAGCTGTTAATCAAAAAGGCCCATACCTGTGTTCACAAGCAACTGCTAAAGAAATGGTTAAACAAAATAAGGGAGTTATTATAAATATTGCTTCAGAAGCTGGCCAGGAAGGTTCTGCCGGGCAAAGCTGCTACTCTGCGACAAAAGGGGCCATCATTTCATTTACACGTGCATGGGCAAAGGAACTGGGTAAGTTTAACATCCGTGTTGTAGCTGTTGCTCCTGGAATTTTGGAAACAACAGGTTTAAGAACGCCAGCTTATGAAGAGGCTTTAGCCTACACAAGGGGTGTTACAGTCGATGGATTGAATACTGATTATAGCAAGTCTATTCCATTGGGGCGTGAGGGTCAGCTTAAAGAAGTTGGTGATTTAGTCTCTTATCTGGCTTCAGACCGTTCAAGTTATGTTACAGGCACAACTGTTAATATTTCCGGCGGAAAATCCAGGGGCTGATTCAATGGAAAAAGCATATTAGATAGATGATTGATGGAGAATATCGGAAAAAATCCAAAAAAGATAACATTATTTTCATTATTCCGATATAATTTATACCATTCATTTTAACGGAGGAGGTGGTGATGACATGTCTGATGTAAGTATAGATGAACGAGTCTTTCAAATCATTGAGCTGGTCAGGAAAAAAACTTTCTGTCCATTAGACTATCTGGCAGAAGCAATTGGTGTAAGCACTCGAACGATTCGAAATTATATTAAACAGCTTAATAGTGACTTATATGGTATAGCGGTGCTGGAGAATGAGAGAGGTAAGGGGTACTGGCTGGACATTAAGGATGAACAGATGTTTGAAGAGTTCATTGAAACATTTAAATCAGAAAAAGCTATGCTGGATTCACCACAGCGCCGGATTGCTTTTATCATTGACCATTTAATAAACAGCGATGAAACGAATACCCTGGATGAATTAGCTTTTGCTATGAATATTGGAAAGACTACGCTTGTAAATGAATTAAAAAAAGCGGCAGTTTCCTTAGAAACATATAATCTATCCATACGCGGGAAACAAAACAGCGGAATGTATTTAACCGGCAGTGAGCTGGATATGCGCTTTTTTATTCTTGATAACGTGTATGACTACCTATATAGCGAATATCCTCTAGACGAGGATATTAAGGAAGAAGTAATTAGAATCACTCAGCAGCATGATTTGGAATCGTCTACGCAAGATCGATTAATGAAGTCAATCATTGTAATGCTGGATCGATTTTTAAAAGGTCATTCCATTGAAAAAATAAGTGATAAGCATAATAGGCTATTGAAGACAAAGGATTATCAGATTGCTCTAGAGATAGCGGAAACAATAGAGAAACAGCTTCCAATCAGGATTCCTAAGCAGGAAATATTATTTATCACGATTCCCATTGCAGGCAGAAGAACTCCAACGAATACTCGAAGCATGGCCGATATCACCATTACTGAGGATATAAAAACCCTTCTAAACTTAATTATGGAACAGCTGGGATTTGAAAAGGAAATAGTCCTGGAAAATGAAGAGTTTTTTAAGGATCTGCAATACCACTTAACTTTTATGTTAAACCGTCTCATGTTTAACATCCGTATAGATAATCCGCTGCTTGCAGATGTGAAGGAGAAGTATCCTGTTGCATATAAAATGGCAGAAATAGCTGGTCAGGTAATTGAAAGTGAATATGAGGTAAAGGTCTCAGATGATGAACTTGGATATATAGCCTTTTATTTTGGAGTGTTTATTACTCAAAATGATGTAAAAACCAAACGATTGAAGCAGGTTGCTGTCATCTGCGGCACAGGCAGGGGAACAGCCAAGCTGGTGGCGATACAGCTCCAGCGTGTCCTGAATCCTAATACTCAAATCGACCTTTTTTCTGAGTCAGAAGCTTCAAAAGAGTTATTGGATCATTACAATATTGTATTTACAACGGTGAAGCTTGAATTTGAAACTGATGCTCCAATCATTATGATTGACGAGATATTCAATGAAAATAGTGTTTCCAAACAAATTGAAAAAGTGACCTATCTGCAAAAATTTAAGCTTAAAGATGAGGGCCAGCATAATTCACTAATGAAGCTGTTAATTAATAAAGATAAGTTTTTTCTCTTGGACAGCAGCAAAAGCTATCAAGAAAATGTGATGGACATGGTTGATCATTTAGTGGATAAAGAATACTTGGATGCGGGATTTAAAGAAAGATTAAAAGATAGAGAAGCCAAAGGATCGATGGTATTTGATCGGTACATAGCTTTGCCGCATACCAGTAATACCGCAACAGACAAAATTGAATTGGCGCTGGGGGTCTTTCCGCAAAACGTCCTGGCTGACGGAAAAGAAATTAAACTGGTCTTTTTATTAGGGATTCCAAAGCAAATAGATTATGATGCAAGCCTCTTAGTTAAAATTTATGACGAAATCATCAGGATTGCAGCTGACGATCAGCTAATCGATCAGATGGCACACTCATCCAGCTATGAGGAGTTAGGCAAATGCCTGGTGTATGCAAGCAGGTCGTAATTCAATCAAATGGTAGGAAGTGAACAGCAATGAATATTTTAGTGATCATGATTTTTATCGCAGGAGCATTTCTGATTCAAATGGGACTTGGGTTTCTGCAAATAAAGCATTTTTCAAATTCCTATGCGGAGTTGAGAAGAATAGGCAAAGTTGCCATTGGCAAGAAACCTGGGAAGTTTCGAGCTGGAACCATTGTCCTTTTTGCCGTTTCAAATAGCGGAAGAATCTTAAAAGCTCAAAAAATGCAAGGGGTTACCATCATGGCAAAGGTTAAGGATTTGCCAGGTTTTGAAGATAAAAACATCAGAACGTTAAAAGAGGAGGATTTGGCCCATTGCAATAAGCTCTTGAAGCAAGCCATCCTCGATGCGGCATCCAATTATAAGACGATCATGAGCGGAGGAGTTATTCCTGAAAAGAGTAGTCTTTTTAAGAACATGATGCTGAAGGCTGAACGTGCTGTTACTGTAAAAAAATAATAAGAGGTGAAAGATAATGGATTTTATCATCAAATTTGCTGAAGGCTTTATGAAATTATTTCAAACTGGCGCTGATGTTTTCATTTCATGGATGACCGGCATTGTCCCAGTTGTATTACTTTTAATTGTTGCAATGAATACCCTGATACAAATTATTGGAGAAAAACGTATTAACAGGCTGGCAAAGGCATCATCGAAAAACCCTCTATTAAGATATATGGTTCTTCCGTTTGTTGGTTCCTTCATGCTTGGTAATCCGATGGCATTGTCTTTGGGACGTTTTTTACCTGAAAAATATAAGCCAAGCTACTATGCATCTGGAGCTTATTTCTGCCATACAAGCAATGGTTTATTCCCGCATATTAACCCTGGTGAACTATTTATCTTCCTTGGTATTGCAGCAGGAATTGAAACACTAGGTTTCAGTACAGCAGAATTGGCTGTCCGCTACCTCCTGGTTGGTCTTGTTATGAACTTCTTTGCTGGATGGATTACGGACTTCACAACAAAAATGGTTGAAAAACAACAGGGAATTAAATTAAAAACAGAAGTTAAATTAAATCACTAGGATTTAGAGGGGGTTAAGGAAATGGCTGAATATCGTTCTATTAAAGTTGTAAAAGGCAGTGGAGGGTTCGGAGGTCCGCTGACGATTACTCCTACAGATAAAAGAAATAAAATTGTCTATATTACAGGCGGCGGTTCAGAGCCTGATATTGTTGAGAAAATTGCAGAGTTAACAGGTGCTGAGCCTGTGAATGGGTTCCAAACCTCTGTACCAGATGAGGAAATCATGGTTGCCATTATTGACTGTGGCGGTACACTGCGCTGCGGAATTTATCCGCAAAAACGCATTCCAACGATTAATATTATGCCGACAGGCAAAACAGGCCCTTTGGCTAAATTTATCACTGAAGATATTTATGTATCTTCTGTTGGGAAAGATCAAATTGAACCTGCGGATGATGCAGAAGTGCATGTAGCTGCAGCGGCAGAAAAGCTTCCTGAGCCGGAAAAAGAATATAAGTACAGCACAGATAAAAAGATTTCCCAAACGCTGGCTGCCAATAAAAATAAAAGCATCATAACTAAGTTTGGCTTAGGTGCCGGAAAAGTTATAAATACTTTCTATCAGGCTGCACGTGATGCTGTTCAAACAATGATCAACACCATTATACCATTCATGGCCTTTGTATCCTTATTAATTGGGATTATCCAGGGATCAGGAATTGGAAATGTATTTGCTGATGTCATGGCTCCTTTGGCAGGAAACATTTGGGGACTGATATTGATTGGCTTCATTTGTTCGTTGCCATTCTTATCTCCATTGCTCGGACCAGGTGCGGTTATCGCACAGGTTATTGGTACGTTAATCGGAGTGGAAATTGGCAAAGGTAATATTCCGCCAAACCTTGCTCTTCCTGCTTTGTTTGCTATTAACACTCAAAATGCCTGTGACTTTATTCCAGTAGGTTTAGGGCTGGCAGATGCTGAACCCGAAACAGTAGAAGTCGGTGTGCCATCTGTTCTTTATTCTCGTTTCTTAATAGGGGTCCCTCGGGTGTTCGTAGCCTGGCTGGCCAGCTTCGGATTATACGAATAAGAAATTAGTAAGCAGTTCTATAACTATACTAAATTAGAAGTAGAAGGAGGCGTTAAAGCACAACTTCTTGTTGATGCTAATGCTTATGAAAAAAATTTATGAAAACAAAATAAAAAATGTGGGTCCATTTGCTAATACATTCCTTGAAGAGAAAATGTTTATTTTATTCGGTAATGAGGCTCCCCAAGATCTAAAAGATTTCTGCTACAACATAGATGTTGTAAATGCTGATGGAGAAATTAAAGAAGGCCAAAAGCTGCTTATTAATGATGATGCTTTTGAAATTACGGCTGTTGGCAATCTTGTGCAGCGTAACCTTACTACTCTTGGCCATATTACATTAAGGTTTGATGGGATGACAGATGCTGAGCTTCCAGGAACCTTATACTTAGAAAATAAAGAAATCCCTCCTATTGATTTAAATACTGAATTAAAGATTGTTAGTGAATAATTAGGCAGATGATTAACCTCTGCTGATTTAACAAACAAAGAGGCTTAATCTATTAATGGTTAAGTCTCTATTTTATGAGGAGGATAAAAATGAGACTTTACATAGACTCTGCAAATGTTGAGCAAATATGTCATCTAAATGAGTATTATCCGATTGCCGGGGTTACAACAAATCCATCTATTCTTGTCAAAGAGAATCGCCCTTTCTTGGAAGTTCTGAAAGAAATTAGAGAAGTTATTGGCGAGGAGAAAGAGTTATTTGTGCAGTTAATTGGAGAAACCGCTGAAGAAATGATAGAAGAAGCGAATTTTTTAATGAGGGAGTTAACTGGCAAAGTAGCAGTAAAAATTCCTGTAACAGAGGAAGGGCTTAAGGCGATTAAAATTTTGTCTGCAGCAAATATCCCCGTACTGGCGACTACAATCTATACTTCTTTTCAGGCACTTATGGCAGCCTTGGCAGGTGCTAAATATGTGGCACCTTATGTGAACAGGATTGATAATTTAACCGGTAACGGTGTAAAAGTAGTATCAGAGATTGCTCAATTCTTTGAAAGCTACAAGTTATCTACAGAAATTCTTGCAGCGAGCTTTAAAAATGTCCAGCAAATTCATGATGTTTGTCTGGCAGGCGCGGAAACGGTAACTGTCAGCCCTGACCTCATCGAAAAATTCATTGCTTTTCCTGCTACAGCTTCTGACGTGACAGTATTTAAAACGGAATGGCAGAAAGCCTATGGAACAGATTTAATCTATTCTTAAAAAGAAAGCAGGGAGAAAAATGATTGAGAAACAGGTGGTATTTTTTGATTTAGACGGCACACTTTTAACAAGTGACTTAAAAGTAGCAAGCAGTTCAATTGAGGCGATTCATAGGATACGAGAGCAAGGGGTAGAGCCTGTTATTGCTACGGGAAGAACGATAATGGAAATAGGATATGTTATGGAAGAAACAGGAATACGTTCCTGTGTAGCTATGAATGGCCAATATGTTCTTTATGAGGGTGAAATAATATATGAGAACCCACTAGATGTAAATGAAGTGAAAGCATTGCATGAAGGATCTTTCCTGAAAGGACATGAACTGGCTTTTTACAACGCAGAAAACATTACGGTTACTGCCGGCGATTCAGATTTAATTACGAAGAACTATGAGCGGGTAGGCGGGGTGTATCCGCCAATAGATGATCGTCTATACTTAAATGAGACTATTCATCAAATGCTGATATTCTGTGAAGAAGGGGAAGAAGCCTTTTATCAGGAGCGTTTTCCTTACTTCCAATTTGTAAGGAACTCTCCGTTTGGCTGCGATATTTATCCTGCGGGTACTTCTAAAGCAACCGGAATTGAGAGGCTGCTCTCATTAAAAAACATATCTAGAGAGTCAACCTATGCTTTTGGGGATGGATTAAATGACTTGGAAATGTTCCAGCTAGTTCAACACCCCATTGCAATGGGGAATGCTTTAGATATTGTAAAACAGTCTGCTAAATATGTAACACATTCACATGATGAAAATGGTATTTTGAAAGGTTTGGAGCTGTGTGGTTTACTAAGTCGTAAAGCGGTTTAGATAGTAAAGGGTAATCATGGAGGCCAGAGCTAAACGGCCTCCTTTTGTGTTTCTCAAATTTGTACATCAAGATTAATGGATTTGTATGGGCAAATTCTTCAGTCCTGGAAGATTTAACATAAGCCGCAGTCCCTAAATTTGAAAGAGTGCCATCCTAATAGACAAAAGAGAAAATTTTTAAAAATTGAAGTGCCTGTCCTCAAATTGTATATGGGAACAGGCACTTTTTTACTTATCCAATAATCATTGCTTATTCCCCCAAACCGCATTATAGTGAATACGAAGGATTAGTCATTAAAAACCTATATATATCTGAAAGGTTTATATAAAGGAGAATGAATGAAATGCTAGCAGCAAAGAACAGCTACAGAATTGAAAAAGATTTTCTTGGCTCTAAGGAAGTTCCTGCCGATGCCTATTATGGCGTTCAGACTCTTCGTGCAGTTGAAAACTTTCCGATTACCGGCTACAGAATTCATCCGGAGTTAATCAAGGCAATGGCGATGGTGAAAAAGGCGGCGGCCATGGCGAATATGGAAGTTAAGCGGCTTTACTCAGGCATCGGAGACGCGATCGTCCAGGCAGCGGATGAAATGATTGAAGGAAAGTGGCATGATCAGGTCATTGTTGACCCGATTCAGGGCGGTGCCGGAACGTCTATTAATATGAATATGAATGAAATTCTTGCTAACCGTGCGATTGAACTAATGGGCCATGAAAAAGGCGATTATACGCATTGCAGCCCGAATACACATGTCAATATGTCACAATCAACGAATGATGCCTTTCCGACAGCGATGCATATCTCTGTTTTAAATCTGTTGGATCAATTAATCCCGACAATGGAATATATGCATTCGGTTTTCCTTGAAAAGTCAAAGGAATTCAATCATGTGATTAAAATGGGGCGGACTCATCTTCAGGATGCGGTTCCGATCCGGCTTGGCCAGGAGTTTGAAGCATACAGCCGTGTCATTGCACGGGACATTAAGCGAATTAAACAATCCAAACAGCACTTATATGAATTAAACATGGGGGCAACGGCAGTTGGAACCGGACTAAATGCCAGCCCTAAATATATTGACTTAGTCGTGAAGCACATTGCCGACATCAGCGGATTGCCATTTACAGGAGCAGAACATCTTGTAGATGCAACGCAGAATACGGATTCTTATACAGAAGTCTCCGGAGCATTGAAAATCTGCATGATCAACATGTCAAAAATCGCGAATGACTTACGGTTAATGGCTTCTGGTCCACGGGCTGGGCTTGGAGAAATTTCACTTCCTGCCAGACAGCCGGGTTCTTCCATTATGCCGGGAAAAGTAAACCCTGTGCTGCCTGAGCTTATCAACCAGGTTGCTTTCCAAGTGATCGGCAATGATCACACCATCTCTCTTGCATCTGAAGCCGGACAGCTTGAATTGAATGTCATGGAGCCAGTCTTGATTTTTAACCTTCTTCAATCGATCAGCATTATGAATAATGCTTTTAATACTTTTACTGAGCATTGTGTAAAAGGAATCGAAGCCAATGAAGACAGGCTGAAGGAATATGTAGAGAAGAGTGTTGGCATCATTACCGCGGTTAACCCTCACCTCGGATATGAAGTAGTATCCAGAATTGCGAGGGAAGCTATTTTAACTGGATCTCCAATCAGGGAACTATGCTTAAAATATGATGTTTTAACAGAAGAAGAGCTTGATTTAATATTAGATCCATATGAAATGACGGATCCTGGCATCGCAGGTGCTGCGCTGCTGGAAAGAGACTAAATGGAAGTGCCTGTCTCCACATGCTTTGTGGGGACAGGCATTTTTGTGTGCGTTATTGAACGAAGTTTTTATTATTTGAGCGGCTTGGTGTTTCATTAATCCTTTTCGGCGACCATCTTCCCGGGATTTCATTTGATATGGTCTTCATGAACCCTTAAAATTAGTGCCTGACCACACATACATGGCACCACAACATATATCAAATATCAAACTTCAAACAGTATACTACTGTCACTCTCCCAAAGGGTATTAAGAAGCCTCTCCCTATCTATCCCCAACCGGATACTTCATCCCATTCTTCAAAATCTTCTCTTCCACAATCTTTTTGACATCCAACCCGAGGTCGGAACATAGCATGAGTGAGTAGATCAAAACATCAGCGATTTCTTCACGGATGTTTTCTTTATTTTCTATAAGTGCTTCTTCGCTGCTGATCCATTGAAAGTCTTCCAGTAGTTCTGCTGCTTCGATTGAGATGGAGATGGCGAGATCCTTAGGATTGTGGTATTTTCTCCAGTTTCGTTCATCTCTAAATTCATTGATGGATTGAATTAGGCTTTGGATATCGCTCATGATTTTTTTCTCCTTTGTAACTCGAGTAGTTTCTGTCTTAATTTTGGGTCTGTTGCATAAATATAGAGGCCGTGGATGCCTCGTTTCATTAGGACGTTAATAGAATTTAATATAATTTCCTCTTTGATTGCCTGGTTCTTTTCAGTTGACAGATCTGTACGAGATATGAATGCACCTGTATCTTTGTATTTGGATGGATCTATAAACAGTTTATCTTTTTGTTCATCATAGCTTACAGATGGGCCAAGGATAACGCCAACGTAATTCAGGTCAAATCCCTGAACGGTATAAATTGAGCCAACCTCTTTAATGGAATCCGGATTTTCCGCCCATGTCACATTATCCTGTGTGCTATTCCAAGGCATGTTGATTCCTTCTTCATCGACAATGTACGTCTTCTTATCTTTTTTATGTAAATAATCAAAGGTCGAGACAATTCGAGAAAGGCCGACTTCATCATTTTTGTTTTCAATTGCGGCCTTAAATGTCCCAGCCTCTTCAAAGATTTTAAGCTCAAAAGAGGAGTCTTCTTTGGATGGAAAAGGTAATATTTCCTTTGCCACAAAGCGGTCGATCCACTGAATTGTTTCGGGATTCGCATTCATTCTCATTTGGTCAGTAAGCTTGACAGTTTTCGCATTATACTGGTTTATGATTTCCTCGAGCAGCCTATCGTTCCAATAGCTCTTAATCTTAAGCACTTGTTTTGGATCAAAGATGACAATGGTGATTTTACTGCGTTTAATGATCTCATCCAGCTGGTTTTGATAGCGGAAATTGTTGTAGGAATCTTCTTTTGTCAGAAGCAGATGAGCTTCGTCTATTAAAACAATATCTGCAGTTGCTCCAGTCTTACTTTTTTCATTAATAAACGGTGTTGGTTTCATGAGGCTCTTTTTCTTTAAATTAGGCAAGCTGTTAGCAATGCTCTTATAGGTTTTCAGCATCTCACCGTGATTCACCAGCAAGTAATTGTCGGTACAGTGTAGAGGAGAACTATCATCCTTAGCCAAATCCTGAATCGTATTAAACAGGGAACTTAACAAAACACTTTTGCCTGTGCCGGCATCTCCTTCGATCGCAATAACATGATTTCCTTCCTTCTGGATATGTTCAAAACAGAAATCCAGGATTTCATATTTTATATCGAGCTGTTGTGGTGAGAGCTCCTTATAGGGAGACAACTTATAAATGTCTTTGTTCCTTAGGTTCTCAAGGGTATCGCTCACAATCCTCTCTTCTCTAAGCTTTTCCCAAATCACTTGAAAAAGTTCTTCATTATAAAAGGCCTTTTCATAGTAATTATGCATCACTCGGGATCTGGTCTGGGAGACATTTTGCAGCTGGTAGTGGTTGTCGGCAATAATATAGTTAATCAGATTCGACTCAATATTGTAAGTCGCCGATTGATTAAATTTCTCATGTCCAATTAAGATAGTGCGGTTTAAACTCTTCCTCCTTTTATCCTCTATATGATTCTTCAGCCTCCGTGCAGCTTGGACAGTTTGTCCGATGTATGCAGACGGCCGTTTGTTTTCGTTATAAAGTATATAAACAATCGGATAGTTGTTTAAATGCAGCGTCTTTACAGTATGCACCTGGTCGGGAGTAAAATCTCTTTTTTCAAACACAAGCTCATTCATTGGTTCGCCTCTGTATCATTTTTAAATAATAGTATCATATTTTAGAAGGTTATTAACAAATATTGGGCAAGGATACCGTTGCCTGACCCACTGGCCTTGCATTAATGTA